>SXQI01000075.1 GCA_005793025.1 Verrucomicrobiales bacterium | reverse complement strand
CGCCTTTTTAGGCAAATACCGCACGATCCTGCTGTTATCAATGGTTTATTGTGCAGGCCCCTTATACCTCGCATGGGATCACACTCGGTTTGGGATGATTGTCGGTTTGACACTCATCGCCATCGGTTCAGGAGGGATCAAACCTTGTGTATCGGCCCATGTGGGCGACCAGTTCGGAGCCTCCAACCAACATTTGTTATCGAGGGTGTTTGGTTGGTTTTATTTTTCGATCAACTTCGGCTCTAGCTTCAGCACACTCCTCATTCCTTGGATGCTGGAACATTGGGGACCCACTTGGGCTTTCGGCCTGCCGGGGTTTCTGATGATGTTAGCCACATTTGTATTTTGGATGGGGCGTCGGGTGTTCATCCATATCCCACCGGGTGGAAGCGCATTTTTGCGTGAGTCGTTTAGCAAAGAGGGGATGGCTTCCGTAGGGAAGTTGGTGATCATCTACTTATTTATCGCTATTTTTTGGTCACTCTGGGATCAAACTGCTTCGGCTTGGGTGCTTCAAGCGTCTCATTTAGATCTCAATTTCCTCGGCTGGAAACCGCTCCCCTCGCAGATTCAAGTGCTGAATCCTATTTTTACGTTGAGCTTTATTCCCATTTTCAACTATGCGATTTATCCCGCGATTAACCGAGTGTTCAAGCTCACTCCGTTGCGTAAAATTGGTTTAGGATTATTTCTCACAGCAACCTGTTTCCTCGTTCCAGCATGGATTGAAACCCAGATCGCTGCCGGAGCAAAACCATCCCTCGGATGGCAAGTTCTAGCTTTCGCTCTCATCACCGGGGCTGAGGTGATGGTTTCGATCACCGCTTTGGAATTCTCCTACACTCAGGCACCCAAACGCATGAAGAGTGTCGTGATGAGCTTCTACCTGCTCTCAGTGTCGTTGGGGAACGTCTTCACGGCTCTAGTGAACCGATACATCCAGAATTCCGATGGCACCTCCAAACTTGCGGGTGCTTCCTATTATAATTTTTTCACGGTGCTTATGCTCGTTACTGCGGTCATTTTCGTCTTTGTAGCCATCCGCTACAAAGAAAAAACCTACATCCAAGACGAGCGACCCACGACCGCTTGATCGACCTTTAACAGGACTCTGCGATGGATTTTGGAACCCGGCGAATCCAAAATCTGTGCTTGTCGTAGGTGGACGCTTTGTTACAGTTCTGACTCGAAATCGCCACCTTAACCGGTGGTCTTTATGTTTTGACCTTTGATGGTGAGGATACTGGTTGCGGAGCTCGTTCGACGTGAAAATTTTTTCTGGAACATCAAACCAACGGTTGGCAAACGCGATCGCTCAGTCGATCGGCATTGAGCTTGGGAAGTGCACAGTCAGCGCGTTTCCCGATGGCGAAACCTTCGTCAAAATTGACGAGAACGTCCGGGGTCAGGATGTATTCATCGTCCAGTCCACGAGCCCACCGACGAACCATCATTTGATGGAGATGTTCATCATGATGGATGCTCTGCGCCGAGCCAGCGCGTTGAGGATCACGGCAGTGTTACCTTTCTACGGTTATGCTCGTCAGGATCGCAAAGATCAACCTCGAGTCCCGATCACTGCAAAATTAGTGGCAAACCTTCTTGTCGCAGCGGGAGCCAATCGGGTGTTGACGATGGATTTGCACGCCCAGCAAATCCAAGGGTTCTTCGATATCCCTGTCGATCACCTCTATGCGTCTCCGGTGATGTTCGAATACCTGAAGGCGAAGCGTTTGGAGAATTTAGTCGTCGTCAGTCCCGATGTCGGCGGCCTGAAAATGGCGCACGCATACTCGCAATTTCTCGGGGCCGGGTTGGCCATCGTTGCTAAGCAAAGGAAAAGTGCCACCGAGGTCGAATCAGTAACGGTCATCGGAGAGATTCGGGGAAAAACCGTGTTAATGGTCGATGATTTGACCGAAACAGCGGGCACCTTGACGGCTGCAGCAGGCTTATTGCGCGCGGAAGGCGCGGAGAAGATCATCGCCTGCGTGTCGCATGCCATCCTCAACGACTTGGGGATCGAGCGGCTTAAAAAATCATGTATTGACGAATTAATCACAACTGATACGGTTCTCCGCCCTGAGATTGACGGGGTGAACATTACGACCTTGTCAGTTGCAGGTTTGTTGGGCGAAGCCATCAAGCGGATTCATAGTAATTCGTCGGTCACTTCGCTGTTTGAATTTAAAGGCGGGCGCACGAGTTGATGGCCCGTAGATAAAGTTTGAGCGGCTCCCAGAAGCCCCTGCTTTCATGTGGAAAGAGAAGGGGAGTTCAGGGCTGACTCGTTGAATTGCAGGTGTTTTTAAGATGAAATCTGTTCCAATGACGGCTTATCCCCGCACGGCGACTCGCCGTGGTGGTGTCAAAGTGTTGCGCGCTGCGGGTCGTGTGCCGGCGGTGATTTACGGTCGCCTCAACGCTCCCGAAAACCTCGAATTGATCGCCCGTGATCTGGAAACATTGATCCACGGTGCCGTCTCCGAGAACATCCTTGTTGACCTCACTGTGGTCGGTGATTCCAAAGGCCAACGCCTAGCACTCCTCCAAGAAGTGCAACACCATCCTCTCGTCGGGAATGTGCTCCACGTAGATCTCCATGAAGTTTCAGAAAACGAGACCGTGACGGTCCTCGTTCCTGTCGAAACGACCGGGGAACCTGTCGGCGTGAAGACCGGTGGCGGAACTCTGGAACACGTTCTTTTCCGCATCAAGGTTCGCACTTTACCTAAGAATTTGCCCGAAGCATTGGTTCTCGATGTGAGCCAGCTCGAGGTCGGTAAATCCATCCATCTGGGCGATATTAAACCCCCAGCAGGTGTGGAGATTATGGGTGACCGGAAGCTCACCGTAGTTTCTGTCGCCGCGCCGTTGACGGAAGCAGCTGAAGCTGCCGCGACCGACGCCGCTGGTGCCACTGCGCAGCCTGAGATGATCAAGGAGAAGAAGGACGCAGCCGCAGCTCCCGCAGCAGGGGATAAAAAAGCAGGTGACAAAAAGCCTGCTGATAAAAAGAAATAACTAGATTTGCGCTGACCACCTTGGTGAAGCCAAGGTGGTCATTAGCTCTTTCGCCTTACCATGGGCCCGGTTCACTTAATTGTTGGGTTGGGAAATCCGGGAACGGAATACGAGAACACTCGGCACAATGCGGGGTTCTTGGTGGTGGAACGGTTGGCCAGTCGTTACCGCTCGAGTTGGAGTCAGGAACGAAAAATGCAGTCACGGTTGGCCAAAGCTGAGGTGGCGGGACGGAAAGTTTGGTTGAGCCAACCGCAGACGTTCATGAATTTGAGCGGGGATGCAGTCGGTCGTCTGGTGGATTTTTACCAGATCGGGACTGAACAGTTGATGATCGTGGTGGATGATGCGGATCTGCCATTGGGTCAGCTCCGGCTCAGGCCGAGTGGGAGCAGTGGGGGACACCATGGGTTGGAGTCCATTGAGAATCGACTGGGTTCGCGGGTTTATGCTCGGCAACGGGTCGGCATTGGCCGGATAGCGACCGGCGAGCGGGAGATTAGAAATTATGTCCTCGGCAAATTTGCTGCGGATGAAAAACGAGTGTTGGAACAGGTGTTGGATCGAGCAGCAGACCAGTTAGAAGATTGGTTGCAGCGTGGAATCCAAGGAGCAATGAATCAATTTAATGGAGCGGTTAGCGCTCCGCTGCCAAAGGATAGCGAGTGAATAAGTACGAAGGATTAATTATATTTAATACGGCCGGGAAGGAAGAGGGGATCAAGGAAATGATCGACAAAGTTTCCGCCGAAATTGCCACCGCTGGCGGCAAAGTCGAGACCGTCCAAAAGATGGAGAAGCGACCGTTTACGCGCATCGCGGACAAACGCCATACTTCAGGGTATTACGCGAACATCATTTTTGAAGCCAACGGAGCGATCCTCGAAGTGCTACGCATTCGTTTGGGTTTGAATCCCGATGTGTTCCGGTTTATGTTCACGGTAGCCGCGGCACCAAAACCTGTCGCTGCTTAACGCATCGATATATGTCCAACTTTAACAAGGTTATTTTGATCGGACGCCTGACGCGAGATCCTGAGCTTCGTTATACCCCGAAGGGGACTGCAGTTGGACGCATATCACTAGCTGTTAACCGGACTTGGCGAGATCAGGAGACGAACACCTCCAAGGAGGAAGTTACTTTTGTCGAGGTTGACGCTTGGGGTAAACAGGCTGAGACGATCGCCCAGTATGTCAAGAAGGGTCGTCCCTTGCTCGTTGAGGGTCGTTTGAAGTTGGATAGTTGGGAAGACAAGAACACCAAGGAAAAGAAAAGCCGTTTAGGGGTAGTTCTTGAGAGCTTTCAGTTTCTTGACGCGGGTCAAGGTCGTGGGGGTGAAGGTGGCGGTGGCGGTGGATTTGATTCTGCCTCAACAAGTTCATCGAGACCTTACTCGACGCCGGGTGCACCTGCCGCACCTTCGAGTGGACGTCCCGGAGCCGAGGCGATGCCTCCCGAGGATGATGATGTGCCGTTTTGATTGCTTATTTTTGACCGTTTTTAATTGAATTAGAGAGAGTTTATCATGCCAAAGACCGAAGTTATTTTAACCCAATATGTCCCTCACCTCGGTGGGGAATCTGACCAAGTGAAGGTCGCCGCAGGTTACGCACGCAATTATCTGCTGCCTCAGGGCTTGGCAGTTACGCTGACCGGTTCCAATAAACGCCGACTCGAGGCACTTAAAAAACGCCGAGCAGAACGCGAAGGTAAGGAACTGAACGCGATGACTGAGCTAGCCGCAGGGTTGTCCAAGCTGACTCTCGTGATCACGGTGAAGACCGGTGATGATGGAAAGATGTTCGGTTCCGTCACCGCAGCCACCATTGCTGAGGAACTCGAGAAGCAATACGAGGCACATTTGGACAAACGGAAGATTCATTTGCTGCAACCGATCAGGACGTTGGGCGAACAAGAGATCGAGCTTCGCTTGTATCATGATATCAATCCGAAGTTGAAAGTGCGTATCGAAAGCAGCACCCCGATCGCTGCGAAACCCGTAGAAGCACCTGCCGCAGTTCGAGTGAACCGTGGTACTCGAAACGAGCCTACCTCAATCCAGGCTGACGGTTCGCGTGGAGAGAAGCGTCCTCGCAAGGCTTAATTTCGAGTTCTTGAGAATTTTTTTATGCAGCGAGGCCAGCCCGAAAGCTGGCCTCGTTTTTGTTGAGTCCGTTCCCCCTTGCAGTCCACCTCCCACCCTGTAACTTTAGAATCTCAGTTATTATGTTTGACCCGATCAAAGCCCAGATTGCGACCTCGAGCGATAAACTGGTTCATTTACGGAGGTTTCTTTGACGTCGCGAATGCGCAACGACGGTTAGCCGAGCTCGAATCGTTAATGGGTGGGGATAGTTTCTGGACGAATCAGAATCAGGCCCAGAAAGCGATCGACGAAGCGGGAGCCCTTCGTAAAAAGATCGAACCCTTATTAGATTCCGAGCGGAAACTGGATGATTTTCGGGTGATGGTCGAGCTAGGTGAAGCGGAGCCAGAGGCTGAGCAGTTGCGGTTGGAGGCTGAAATGCTTCGTGATCTTCATAGTTTTTCAAAATCATTGGATGGCATCGAGCTCAGAGCCTTTCTAAAAGGAGTTCACGATAAACGGAATTGCATCCTGAGCATCAACGCGGGAGCGGGAGGCACGGAGTCCTGTGACTGGGCGAATATGTTATTCCGCATGTATCAGCGTTGGGCTGAGTTGCGTGGATGGGAGGTCGAGGTTAACGACGCGTTACCGGGTGAAACAGCAGGAATCAAGAGTGTGACGATGCTGATCACAGGTGAAAATGCCTATGGGTATTGCAAGGCGGAGCGGGGAGTTCATCGCTTGGTTCGAATTTCTCCGTTTGATTCTAATAAACGCCGACACACGAGTTTTGCCAGCGTCGATGCTATTGCTGAAATCGAGGAGGTGGATGACGATCTCAATATCCCACCCAATGAATTTCAGGTGGATACGTTTCGTTCGGGCGGAAAAGGGGGCCAGAACGTGAACAAGGTCGAGACGGCGGTGCGGATTACGCACGTTCCTACGGGCTTGGTGGTGGCATCCCAGAGTCAGCGATCCCAACACCAAAATCGGGCGGCAGCAATGAAGCTCTTGCTTTCGCGGATCTACGCGCAACGGATCGATGCGCAGAAGGCGGAGATGGAGCGGTTTTACGGGGAGAAGGGGAGCGTGTCATGGGGCAACCAGATTCGAAGCTACGTTTTCCAACCGTATCGAATGGTGAAGGACCTTCGAACGGGTGTGCAGACCAGTGACGTGCAGGGGGTAATGGATGGTGATTTGGACGAATTCATCAATGGTTGGTTACGAGCCGGCGGTCCAATGAAGCGTATGGCCGGTCTGAAGGATGAAGATGATTCGGAATAGGAGTTAACTGAGTGAATATCCTCGATACGATTGTTGCAGAAAAACAGGTGGAGTTGACGAAGTTGACTCCGATGCCTTCGGCTTTAGAGAATTTGCGTTGGGCAGTGAACGCGTTTGGTCCCCGGCGGAGTTTTCTGTCCGCTCTGAAGTATCCGGCGAATGGACGAATCGCGCTGATCGCTGAGGTGAAGAAGGCTTCACCGTCGGCGGGGGTGATCCGTCCTGATTTTGACGCGGTTCGGATCGCTCTTGAATACGAGGCGGCTGGAGCGAGTTGTTTATCGGTTCTGACCGACGAGAAGTTTTTCCAAGGTTCGCTTCGTTATTTGCAAGAAATCCGAAGTGCCGTCCGAATTCCATTGTTGCGTAAGGATTTTATCATTCACGAGCGGCAGATCCTTGAGTCGATCGAATGGGGAGCGGATGCAATTTTATTGATTGTTGGGATATTGACCGATCAACAGCTACGAGATTTTTTGAAACTAGCAGCCGGCTGTGGGTTAGCGGCGTTGGTGGAAGTGCATGACGAGGCCGAGCTGGATCGAGCTTTGGTGGCAAATGCCACATTGATCGGCGTCAATAATCGAGATCTCAAGTCGTTTAAAGTGGATCTAGGAACCACGGAACACCTCGCGGCACGCGTGGCATCGAATCCAGATTGCCTGTTGGTGGCTGAGAGCGGGATTCATACTCCTGCCGATGTGGAGCGGTTGATCAAGGCGGGTGCTGACGCAATGTTGGTGGGGGAATCGCTCATGCGACAGGGGGATGTTGGGAAGAAGGTTCGAGAACTTCTAGGATCCTAATTCGGCTGGGAAGAGGGCGGTTTCGAGGTTGTCGTGGGGCTTGGAAACCATTACATCTTCGTCATGGTTAATGACTCTGATCCCTTCCCATCGGTTCTTTCGAGCCGACGATCTTTTGTTCAATCCGCAGGTGTCGCACTTGGTGTTGCGACAACCCTTCAGTTGCAGGCAGCCACGAAGCGCAAACTCAAAGGATTAGTGGGTGCGAACAACGTCGTGTTGTTTCAGGGGGATTCGATTACTGATGCTGGACGAAACCGGGAGGCTGGGACTCAACCCAATGTTCAGGCGGGTCTAGGTTCCGGATATGCATGGTTAGCAGGAGCGGAAATGTTGGTGGATTATCCCGATGCGAAACTCAAAGTTTTTAATCGTGGCAACAGCGGGAATAAAGTCCATCAATTGGCAGAGCGTTGGCAGACAGATTGTCTCGATCTGAAACCTGATGT
>SXQI01000074.1 GCA_005793025.1 Verrucomicrobiales bacterium | reverse complement strand
GGTGAACGCCCCAAGATCAAAGAGGCTGCCGAACGATTGAATGTTTCGCTCGAAGGGATCCGCATCATCAATCCTGCAGAGAGTGAGGAGTTGGAAAACTTCGCCAAACGGTTTGAACTGCTGAGGCGGATTAAGGGGATTCGCGAACATGAAGCCCGCGAAATCATGTTCAAACCTAATTATTTTGGAGCCATGATGGTGGCGATGCATCAAGCGGATGGCTTGGTGTCAGGTACGAACGTGAACACAGGGAGTGTGCTTCGGCCCTTATTTCAAATCATCAAAGTCGCCCCTCAAGCAGTCACCGCATCAAGCTGTATGATCATGGAGGTGGAAGACACCCGGTTCGGTCTTGGAGGGGTGCTATTCATGGCGGATTGCGGTGTAATCCCCGATCCAACAGTAGATCAGTTGGCAGATATTGCAGTCTCTACTGCCCAACTCGCACGACAGTTGACGGGGATCGTCCCAAAGGTCGCACTGCTGTCGTTTTCAACCAAAGGCAGTGCGACGCATCCATCGATTGGGAAAGTTCAGGCTGCGACTGCGTTAGCCCGGGCCAAAGCGTCGCAGAAAGGTGTGGAAGCAGAATTCGATGGCGAATTGCAGGTGGATGCGGCGTTGGTCCCAGAGATTGCTTCTAGGAAGACTTTGGACAGTCAGGTCGCCGGACAGGCAAACGTGCTAGTTTTCCCGGATCTGAATTCGGGTAACATCGGCAGCAAACTGATCCAACACGTCGCGAGAGCGAATGCTTACGGCCAGATTATTCTTGGACTCGATCGACCTGCTGCCGACGTGTCTAGAGGTTCCAACGCCCACGACATTCTTGGGGTTGCAGCTGTTGTGGGCCTTCAATCCATTGCTTATAAAGCCCTCTATTCGGATCCTTCCTATCATCTACCCGGGGATTTTGTGGAATGAACATGACCATTCCTAGAGTTTTCATCGCGGCAACCCGTCAGAATGATGGGAAAACAACGACCTCATTAGGTTTGATGGCTGCACTCCAGAAGCACTATAATCGTGTCGGCTACATCAAACCCGTGGGCCAGCGGTTCGTGGAAGTCGCGGAGCAAAAAATCGACGAGGACACAGTGTTGATGGATAGCATCTACCAACTCAACTGCCCGTTGGTGGACATGAGTCCGATAGCGATCGAACCTGATTTTACTCGAAAATACCTGCAATCAGCTAATTACGATGCATTGGTGAAACGGATTCAACTCGCTTTCGATCGAGTCGCTTGGGAGAAAGATTTTGTTTTATGCGAAGGTTCGGGCCATGCAGGGGTCGGTTCTGTTTTTGACCTTTCAAACGCGAGAGTCGCTAAATTATTGGGAGCAAAGGTCATCATCGTCACCCAAGGAGGCATCGGGCGACCCATCGATGAGGTATGCCTGAACCAAGCCCTGTTCGAAAAAGAGGGTGTTGAAGTGATGGGTGTGATCATCAACAAAGTCCATCTAGAAAAACTGGACTATATTACGGAGTTTGCACGACGTGGTTTAAAGCGAAAAGGCCTAGAGCTGCTCGGGGTGCTTCCCTACAGGCAGATTTTATCAAACCCAACCATGGAAATTATCCATGATGAACTGGGTGCTGAGATTCTAAATCGACCTCAGCAAATCAGTAACCTCGTAGAGGAAGTTGTCGTCGGAGCCATGGGAGTTCACAACACGATGAGTTCTTTCCGCCCCGGTGTGATGATCATCACACCCGGTGACCGCGAAGACATCATTCTCGCTGCAGCTGGAACTGTGATTAATCAGCCTCGGAATGGACTAGCTGGAATTGTACTCACCGGCGGAGTTCGACCAAACTCCGAAGTTCTCAAGTTAATCCAAGAGATGCCGTTTCCAGTGCTGTTGGCAGATCAAGGTAGTTACCTAGTCGCCTCCACCGTTCATGACCTCATCGTTAAGACGCGGTCTACCGACTTGGATAAAATCGCAGTGATTCGCGATCTGGTTGCGGAACACATTGACGTCAAAAAAATCCTGACCTCGCTTTGAAATGCCCCTTCCCTTTGCTCTGAATTCTCACCTCAAATCGTTAGCCGTCTACCAACCCGGCCGTCCCATTCAGGAAGTTGCACGTGAACACGGTCTCAATCCAGAGGACGTGATCAAACTTGCCTCCAACGAAAATCCATTGGGGCCTTCTCCAAAAGCACTGGCGGCTATGCGGCAGGTGCTGGATAAATCACACCTTTATCCCGATGGAAGCGCGTTTTATCTCAAAACAAAATTAGCGGATAAACTTGGCATCGGCACTGATCAGTTAATTCTTGGAAATGGTTCCAACGAAATCATCGAATTCATTGGGCACGCATTGCTTTCTGAAGGGGATGAAGTGATCGTTTCCCAATACGGTTTTGCTGTCTACCCATTGATCACAGCTTTATTCGGGGCAACATTAGTTGAAGTCCCTGCCGTTGAGTTTGGTCACGATTTGCCTGCGATGTTAAGGGCAGTGACTCCAAAAACCCGAGTCATGTTTGTGGCAAACCCCAACAACCCAACCGGGACAATGGCTCCTCGCGAGCAGGTGGTAAATCTCCTTAATGAGATTCCTCCACACGTGCTTCTCGTGATGGACGAAGCCTATATCGAGTTCCTTCGAGATTCGGTCGACTTGCTCCCCTTGGTTCGAAGTTCACTTAAAAAGAACCTACTTCTCCTCAGAACTTTTTCGAAGGTTTATGGCCTAGCAGGCCACCGTTTAGGTTATGGGATTGGCAACCATGAGTTGATCGCCGCGTTCGAAAAAATTAGGCAACCGTTTAACATCAACGCGATCGCCCAAGCCGGAGCGATGGCTGCCCTTGATGATGAAGAACATCTCGAACGAACTCTTGGAAACAATTCGCAAGGGTTGGCATTCTTTGAGAACGAGTTTTTCCAGATGAAGCTTTCCTACGTTCCTTCCCATGCGAATTTTATCTTGGTGCGGGTTGGCTCTGGGAATCAGGTATTCAATGCGCTTCAAAAAATTGGCGTCATCACTCGGCCGATGGGAGGATACAATTTACCTGACTTTATTCGCATCTCAATCGGAACCCCGCAGGAAAACGCGCGATGCATCCAAGCACTTCGCGCTGTGATGTCGGAGCTTCCCAATCAGCCCGCGTAATGGTTGTAAGCTCCCTTGCAAGTCATTTGGGTAAACCCCATAGTGAACGCACGGTAACAACTGTCGATTAGGTTTTAAGTGAAGCCAACAGACCTCAGAGGAATCCTACAATACATCCCCCGCTTTAGGGAAAAGACGTTTATTATCAGCGTCGATGGGGAGATCGTGACGAGCGAAAATTTCACCAACATCCTGCTGGATGTGGCGGTGTTACGTTCACTCAACATCCGTGTCGTGCTGGTGCATGGTGCTGCCGCACAGATTAAATCACTCGCGAAAGAATCTGGCACCCACGCTTCAAATCTTGACGGGACCGGCATTACGGACGCAGAGACTCTGCAACTCGCGCTCACAGCCTCAAATCGTCTAACACACGAAATATTAGAAGGCCTTGCCGCAAATGACCTTCGCGCCGTTTCGACAAATGCGATCACCGCTCATCCACTCGGCATAAAACAAGGAGTAGATCACCTCTTCACGGGTAAGGTGGAGCGGGTCGATACCGACATGCTCGTCTCCCTTCTAACCCAAGGTATCACTCCTGTGATTCCACCGTTGGGTTTTGATGGAGATGGTCGCACCTACCGGGTAAACTCAGACTCAGTTGCGGTTTCGTTGGCGGATGCCCTGCACGCTAACAAACTGATTTTTATCACAACCCAAGATGGATTAATCCATAACGGCCAACTGATCCATCACCTCTTGGTCGCTGACTTGGAGACCATGCTGGCCAGTAACCGTTCGGAATTTGCACCAGAAATGTGCTCCAAGGCTCAACACGCTGCTGCCGCGTGTAAGCATGGAGTCCCTAGAGTTCATATCATCAACGGTCGAGTGGACGAAGGGTTGTTGGCTGAGGTTTTTTCCAATGAGGGAATCGGGACTCTCATTTACGCCAATGAATATGAGCAAGTCAGGCGCGCGCTGAAGAAAGACGTCCGCAGTATCCTCCAACTCACACAGGGTTCAGTCGCAAGCGAAGAGTTGATGAAACGAACTCGTCAGGATGTCCAACAACATCTAGGAGATTACTATTTATTCGAAATTGATAAAAACCCAGTGGCTTGCGTTGCGTTGCATGTTTACCCAGATTCCCGACAAGGAGAATTAGCCTGCTTATTTGTCAAATCTACCCACGAAAACCAAGGCATCGGTCGTAAAATGATCCAGTTTGTCGAAGGGAAAGCCAAAGAATTGGGGCTGGAGGAACTGATCACACTATCAACACAAGCCTTCAATTATTTCCAAAGCAAAGGAGGCTTTATCGAAGGGAAGCCTGATCGCCTCCCATTAGCTCGACGGGAGAAATACGATGCGAGCGGAAGAAACTCTAAAGTACTGTATAAACGTGTCGGTGCTGAGTCTTCAAAAACTCCCAGTTCTTCCATGTTCAGTGCAAAGTGACACTGAATTATGGGCCCGACGAGTTGTTGGTTGCTTAAAAATTATTTCTAGTTCTTTTCTTTAATAAAGGCATCAAATTTTGCCGAGACTTTTGCTTGGTCGGTATCGCCCTTGTGAAGAATAATTCGATAAGTGAATGTGATCGAGCCGCCTGCCGGGACCTTCAGATCGCCTGAACCGGGCGGTTTACCTTCAAAATCGTGTAATCCGAAAGGATTAGCACCGAATAGACCGTAATCACGGACATGCCACCAAGTGGGATACCTTGGGTTTGATGGATGATCGAACATGGCAACCCCCACAGTTTGTCCATCAACTGGCCCATAGTAATCACACCACTTCGCCCGTTTCCCCCAAGTTGCTCCATCCAAAACGCCTTCACTATTTCGTATGTGACCTTGAGCCACCTTACCTTTCACACGCATGGTTTCGGCTAACCGTACCGACATCATTCCTTCCTTGGTATCACCAAAGGTCAGATCCCCCTCTGAGGCCCGAAGAGTGATCTCGAAATCTAACATGCGTTCCTCAGAACCGGTTCGGTAAATGCGGATCGTCCGAACATCTGAACAAATCTTTTTTCCGTCGAGGGCAACCCATTGGTTAGAACTTTTAATGATCCCCACTTTTTTACCCGACTCGATAGTGATGAAATCCTGGTGGATGGTCTTTCCAGCCTTGGCCCCTTCCGACCAAAAATCTACGCCGTTCAAACTTCCAAATGCGAACCAAAGCGATCGATGATGAGGATGATCATGCTCTTCGTTGGGCATATCCTTCATCGGCCAGTGGCGAGTCATGTGCAACCCCCCAGGTCCCAGCAGCGGATAAAGGTAAGGTCGCGGAGTATTCTTAAAGTGGTAATTACTGAAAGGTTTCCCATCGACAGTGATGCGGAGTTGATCATCTTCGCGAGTGATCGTGACTCCTGCCTGATCCTGAGCGAATGCCGAGACAGATAACAAGGCGATGGCGACTTGAAAAAATACAATCAATCGTGGATTCATTGAGATAATCTTACTTCGTTTTTGCAGAGAATGAAGAACAATTCTTTTGATCAGAACTTGAACTCGAACACGAGTTGGATACCAGTTAAAAAAGTGAAAAGGTAAACCAACTTAACAAACAGATTCTCTGGGATTCTTCGGTTCAACCAAACACCCACCCAAACTCCTACGGGAATTAAGGCAAAATAAAGCACGCTTACAGAAAAAGTTTGTTGCGTAATGAGGCCTCCATACAAAAAGAATGGGATTTTGATCCCATTCATCCATGTGAATACTAACACAGTGGTTCCAGTATAAATCTCTTTCGAGAATCGCTGAGGGATCAAAAAGGCGTTCACAACCGGACCAGCCCCATGAGCAAAGGTGGAAGTAACCCCAGCCGCTACTCCACAAATCAGACCTAACCCATGATTTGGAACAAAACGCTGGAGGTTCCGAAAAACTGTGGCCTTTACGAGTTGATAGAGCACAAATAGGACCGCCATCGTGCCGATGATGATGTTCAATTCTCTCGGTGAAAACCGATTAAACAACTGAGCTCCGATCGCAACGCCGATAACCATCCCCGGCAAAAGAAACCAAAGATTCTCAACGCGCCATTTCCGCCAGTAATGATACAGCGAAAAAACATCACCCGCACACAGAAGTGGCAAGAGAATGCCGATGGCTTGGGAAGGCCCGAAGGCCATCACGCACAAGGGGGTTGTCAACATCCCTAACCCGCCCCCGAAACCAGCCTTAGACAAGCCGATGAACAGGACTGCGACCGAAGCCAAGAGCCAAGCGGGCATTAAGTGTGAATCTGAATTCAAAACGAGGTGCGTTGTAATTGAGTGACGGCAAGAGTCGAGAGAATTCATTCCTCAAAACAAGTGCTTGTGAATTCCCATGAATCCGGCAACGTCTCAGAATAACATATGAACAACCCAACCGAACTCAACACTTCGCGCCGCGACTTCATCAAAGTCACCGGAAAAATCGCAACCGTCTCCGCATTGGCAGGTGTGGTATTACCCCACGTCCACGCCGCCGGGAATGATCTCATTCAGGTAGCTCTTGTCGGTTGCGGTGGCCGTGGAACCGGTGCTGCAAGCAATGCTCTCAGCACTAAGAGCGGTCCAATCAAACTGGTTGCGATGGCGGATGTTTTCTCGGAACGACTCAAAGGAAGCCATGACGCCCTCAAGCGAGAGCATGGCGCAAAAGTAGAGGTTCCAGACGATAAAAAATTTGTTGGTTTCGACTCCTACAAGAAAGCCATGGATTGCCTCAAACCCGGCGATGTGGTGATTTTCGCGACTCCTGTAGGTTTTCGTTGGGTTCATTTCGCGTATGCGATCGAAAAGAAACTCAACGTCTTCATGGAAAAGCCCATCACCACGGATGGGCCAACCACTCGGAAAATGTTCAAGTTGGCAGAAGAATCTGAGAAAGCAGGGTTAAAAGTAGGTGTTGGCCTGATGGTTCGTCACTGCCGCGCGCGGCAAGCGTTGCACGAGCGCATTCAGCAAGGCGAGATAGGAGACCTAATTCTCATGAGGGCTTATCGGATGGCGGGTCCGATGGTTGGTTTCGCTCCCCCTAACCCAGGCGCGATCTCTGATTTGATGTATCAGATTCAGAAGTTTCACAGTTTTCTCTGGGCTAGTGGTGGCACATTCAGCGACTTTTATATCCACCAGATCGACGAATGTTCGTGGATGAAGAATGCCTGGCCAAAGCAAGCTCAAGCTGTTGGAGGGCGTCATTTTCGTGGCGATGCCATCGATCAAAACTTCGATAGTTATCAGGTTGAATACACTTACGGGGATGGAAGCAAGTTGATGATGTATGGTCGCAACGTTGCGGGGTGTAATGATGAATTCGCAAGCTACGCTCACGGAGCCAAAGGTTCAGCGATTATTTCCACGTCAGGACATGCGCCCGGAAAATGCCGCATTTTTAAGGGACAATCTCAGGATGCGAAAGATGTGACATGGAAATACCCCCAGCCAGAATCCGACCCTTACCAAAACGAATGGGATGATTTAGTTGATGCGATCCGCAACAATAAACCTTTCAACGAAGCTAAGCGCGGTGCGGAAGCCAGCCTAGTTACCTCGATGGGGCGTATGGCGGCACACACGGGTCAGGTCATCACATGGGACGCGATTCTCAACCACGAACACGAATTCGCACCAACCATCGATAAACTAACGATGGCTTCAGCTCCTCCGGTCGCCATGGGGCCAGACGGGAAATATCCTGTCCCAGCACCAGGCATGAAGCACCTGCGAGAATACTGATCCTTGCGGCTTGGGGAAACCCGACCTAATCCATGGTTCTTGATCGAGCCTCGGGGAATGCTCATTAAATGCGTGCTATTCCCCGGGCACGCTCCATGATCTAAGGATGCCTTTTAGAGCACTCGGTCTTGATCCTAAGATACTCCAAGCAGTTCAAGACGCCGGTTACACGGAGCCGACCCCAATCCAATCGGGTGTGATCCCAAAGATCTTGGAGGGTCAGGATCTGATCGGGATCGCCCAAACCGGAACCGGAAAAACTGCTGCTTTCACGTTACCGATTCTCACGAAGCTTGTCCCGATTATCGGCGATGGGAGCCGCAGGGGGACAAGAGCACTCGTTCTCGCACCAACGCGGGAACTAGCCGTGCAAATTGAGGAAAATGTGCGAGCCTACGCTCGCCATTTACCACTGCGAGTTGCCACGGTTTTCGGTGGAGTCGGAGAACGCCCCCAAATCGATGCCCTTCGCGCAGGTGTCCACATAATCATCGCGTGTCCGGGTCGTTTACTCGATTTGATGAACCGACGTTGCGGAGATTTTTCAGGATTAAAATTCCTCGTTCTTGATGAAGCCGATCGAATGTTAGACATGGGTTTTTTACCCGCGATCCGACAAGTCGTGAAGTCAGTGCCTCAACAACGCCAGACTCTCCTTTTTTCAGCAACGCTCTCCAAGGAGATAGAGTCACTCACTCACGAATTTCAGCGAGCACCCAAGTTGGTACAGATCGGTCGCCGCTCAAACCCCGCCGAAACGGTCACTCAACTAGTTTATGAGGTTCCTAAACATCTTAAGCCTGCCTTGCTCGCGCATCTACTTCGAGACACTTCCTTGAACATGGTGCTTGTATTCTCTCGGATGAAGCATGGAGCTGATCGAATTGCTCGCAGGTTAGAACAGGAGGGGATTCGCACGGATACATTACACTCCAATCGATCCCAGAACCAACGGTTGCGTGCGTTGAAAGATTTTAAGTCGGGTGCCGTCCGGGTGTTGGTGGCAACTGATATCGCGGCACGCGGTATCGATGTGGACGGGATTTCCCACGTGGTGAATTACGATTTCCCAATGCATGCGGAGGACTACGTACACCGCATCGGTCGCACAGGCCGGGCCCAAGCAGTAGGCGATGCGATTAGTTTTGTGACACCCGAGGATCAAGATGAGCTACGAGCCTTGGAGCGGTTTATCGGTCGCGGCATCATCCGGAAGAAGGCCGAAGGATTCAACTACGCTCAAGCCGCCCAACCTTCCGATGCGGATTCTGGAAAGCGAAAACCCTCGAATGGTTTCAGGGGGCAAGCCCGTTCGCAAAAACCCATTCACCCTGGAATGAAAGTTCCCCAACCTTCCAACCAGAGTAGAACTCAAAAAACACAAGGAGGACGCTTCCGACCTCGCTGAATCTCAACCAAAAACGATCAGCACTCGTCCTGAACTCTTCCTCAAGCAATCTCCCCAGCCGGAGGAAGTGGTGCAAATCACTAGTCAAATCGACACGACTCACGATCAATTCGGTAGAGACATTTAGTTAGGAATCTCTTAATAATTGCTCGATCAAATGCGTCTTTGCCAAAACACACTGAATCAAACGATTGGTTGTCGATCATGAATAAGAAGGCTTCAACGGCTCGTAATGGAATTTTGGCAGGCGGGAATTGGATAATCGACCAAGTTAAAATGGTTGATGTGTTTCCCCAACGCGAGCAACTCGCGAACATTCGGAGCCAAGCCCAAGGCACAGGGGGCGCTCCATATAATGTGCTGATCGACATCGCGAAGATGGGTGTGGATGTCCCACTCTCGGCAGCAGGCTTAGTTGGAAGTGATCTCTTGGGAGAAGGTATTCTTAAGGACTGCAAAAGCCACCAAATCGACACCAAACTTCTCAAAACGACTCCAGATGCATCCACTTCATATACGGATGTCATGACGGAAATCGGGAATGGTAGACGAACTTTTTTCCATTACCGAGGGGCGAATGCGCTTTGGGACGGAGCAGATATTGACTTCAAAAAAACTCGGGCAAAGATTTTCCACTTAGGATACCTATTATTGCTCGATTCAATGGATGCACCCGATCGAATCTATGGAACCCGAGCAGCTCGAGTTCTTCGAGATGCTCAGGAGGCGGGCATGAAAACCAGCGTAGATGTGGTAAGTGAAGACAGTAATCGGTTTTCCCAAATTGTCTCCCCTGCTCTCAAGCATGTCGATTATTGTATCCTCAACGAAATCGAAGCCGGAAAAACGACTGGGTTTAAGGTCCGTCAAGCCAATGGGAACCTCGATACAGTGGCACTTCGACACGCAGCTGGGGCACTCCTGCAACTCGGCGTGCGGGAATTAGTGGTCATTCATTTTCCGGAAGGATCGTTCGCTCGAACGAGGAAAGGAGAGGATTCTTGGCAGTCCTCGCTGAACCTGCCACCAAAATATATCACGGGAACTGCAGGTGCTGGGGACGCGTTTTGCGCAGGAGTGTTGCTCAGCCTACATGAGGACGAGCCTTTACAAAAATGTCTGCTCACGGGGGTTTGTGCAGCTGCGGCCTCGCTTGCTGATCCAACGTGTACCGGTGGGATGAAACCGCTGGAACAAGTGCTAGCTCTCGCTAAGAAATATCGACCTCGTCCAGTCCTCACGTGACACCAAGAGCCAAGGATCGCTTGGAGATTAAATTCAACGATCTCGAAAGACATTTCTCACCCGTTTCAACATCGCTTCACCTATGAAGACGATCCTCATCGCGACAAGGAACCAGCATAAAATAGAGGAAATCCATTCAATCCTGCCGAAAGGCATTCGTTGGCTTTCACTTCGAGATTATCCACAAGCCCCGGAAGTCCTGGAGGATGCGAACTCGTTTCGAGGTAATGCCGCGAAAAAAGCCGATTCACTCGTCAATTATTTGTATAACCGCCCTAGCGATTGGAGAGAATCCTACGTCCTCGCTGACGACTCTGGTCTGGAAGTTGATGCACTAGAAGGAGCACCGGGTGTCCATTCTGCACGGTTTGCAAACCTTAACAGTGACACCGTAGGCAATGCCCCTGATGACGCTAATACCAAGAAGTTATTGAATCTTCTAGGAAATGTTGCAGAAGCTAACCGGACGGCACGATTTCGTTGCGTGCTTGCACTAATGCCTCTTCGTAATCCTAATAATCAACAGAATTGTCCGACTGCAATTGATCCCGAAACGGAATTTTTTGTTGGAGCTTGCGAAGGTCGAATCCTGAAAGAACCCCGAGGAACGATGGGATTCGGTTACGATCCCGTCTTTGCTCCCCTAGGCTTTGATCAGTCGTTTGCGGAATTGGGTGAGCAGGTAAAAAATCGATTGAGCCATCGGGCTGCTGCACTCCAAAAACTCAACCAATGGTTCACGCAACCCCACCCACTCTGAGGAGTGGATGGGGCTGTGGGATGATTAATTAGGCAACTTCCTCAGTATCTAGGAAGCCCTGTAAGTGGCGAATTCGAGTGGGGTGTCTTAGTTTCCTTAACCCTTTAGCTTCGATCTGACGAATACGTTCCCGGGTGACTTTGAATTGTTTTCCGATTTCTTCCAAAGTTCTGGCGTATCCGTCTACTAGTCCAAAGCGTAGTTCAAGGATTTTTCGTTCACGTTCTGTCAAACTACCAAGGACATCTCCCAACTTAGATTTCAACATGCTGTAGCTAGTCATGTCCATTGGGTTCTCGGCTTTCTTATCCTCGATAAAATCACCAAAATTCGCCTCGTCACTGTCCCCCACAGGAGACTGTAGGGAGATCGGTTGCTGGGCCATTTTGAGAATAGCCCTGACACGCTCGACCGGCAGCTCCATTTCATCAGCAATTTCCTCGGGCGTTGGTTCCCTTCCATAATCCTGTACTAGCTGCTTTTGAACGCGCATCAATTTATTGATGACCTCGATCATATGTACAGGAATTCGGATTGTGCGGGCCTGATCTGCAACGGAACGAGTTATAGCCTGCCTGATCCACCAAGTGGCGTAGGTGGAGAATTTAAACCCTCGGCGATATTCGAATTTCTCAACCCCCTTCATGAGGCCCATGTTACCCTCCTGAATGAGATCCAGAAATGATAGACCACGATTGGTATATTTCTTAGCAATCGAAATCACCAGCCGAAGATTAGCCTCAACCATTTCAGTCTTTGCTTGGTGAGCTTTTTCAGCGAAATCTTTCAACTGAGCGTGGGATTTCAGGTATTGATTCGCAGGCATCCTGACGAACTCTTCGAGGGCATTGACCTTGCGTTGTTCGGCCTGAATCAATTGGTTTTTTTGAGAGACGTGTTTCTGGTGCTCTAAATCGTGGATCACCCGTAAACTTGTTTGAAGTTTATCGTGAATGTTGTCCGCGACTACTGCCATTTCCTCGAGCACTTTTTGTTTGTAAAAGAATTTCGGGAAAGTTTTTTGAAGTTTTAGATCGAGCTTCTGAAACGCCGTTTGGTGTTTATCTGCCTTTCCCCCAGCTGCTTGCCAAGTGAGATAAACTTTATCTACTTCCAACTCAATTTTCCGAACACTCTTCAGGAGACGTCGTAGCTCCTTGTGGTGAGCATCTCGGCTGTCAATTTTTTTGTCGACGATGACACGATCAAATCGCTCTTTGGGAGGTTCAGATAGCAATTTCTCAGCAAGCGCAATGTGCTCCTTGGCCGTAAATCCGAATCCGTAAATGATATTGCGAACCTGCTCCTCGGCGACCTCGATACGTTTGCAAATTTCTACTTCCTGCTCGCGCGTCAGCAAAGGTACCTGCCCCATTTGCTTGAGATACATCCGAACGGGATCATCCAGAATATCCAGCCGTAGCTTCGAGTCCTCCTTAACTTCTTCCTCCTCAGGCTCGGGCTGTTTGGCAACATCCACCTCAGCCTGATCTACAATCTCAACATCGAGGTTGTGGAGTTTTGTGTATATCTCATCTAGGTCATCCGGGGTTGGGGTATTATCACCTAGAGAATCGTTGATGTCGTTGTGGGTAAGGTAACCTTGTTCCTTCGCCAACCGGACGAGTTCTTTGACTTTTTCTGTAACGTCGAGCCCTAAGGGTGGAACGGCAGGTACCCCAATTGAGTTCGAAAGCGGCAACGGAGCTGCTAACCCTTTGCTACCGGAACCCTTGGGGTTTGGTGCCTGTTTTTTTTCGCCTACTGCTTTCGCCTCTTTCACCTTGCCGGTTCGCTTTTGAGGAACCCGACCTGCGCTCTCGCGGACAGCCTTCACGGCCGATTTTTTACCGGGAAGTTTTTTGGTAGGCTTCTCTGCAAGTTTGGCACCCTTACCTTTGGAAGGAACCCGTGCAGATGGTTTCTTGGCCTTACGCACAATCGCTTTTACGGAAACGGGTTTGACCGTTTTCTTTAACTTGGCGACCGGAGGAGTCGCGGATTTCTTCGCCTTGGCTTTCACCATATAAAAAATAAATGCAAAAAGGACAACAAACCAACAGTTTACTATGGAACGGGAACGCCTAGAGTCAAGCTGCTAAAAAGCAGCGGCCCCTTGCAAATCTATCGCAAGAGTTCACTTTCGGCACAAGGGTGAGCAAATAATTGCTAACAAGAAAGGCCATCAATAGGAGGCCATAAAAAAGAGTTTAGCAATCAAACCCGCCTTAGAGTCCCATGGAACCTTCAAGAATGCAAGCCCAGCTCGATTGTTTATTTCGGTGCTGTGATGGTCTGCCAGATTTTTACGGGCTGTCCGTATTCGGATACTGCAAAGTCAGGTTCTCCGTCGTCGTTAAAATCTGCAATGACAACGGCACGTTGTTCACCCTCCGTTGCCACTCCACTTTCGGTGGAAGTTAATGGTCGAAATCCGCCTCCACCATCGCCTAATAACACCAACCCCTGCCCTGCGTCGCATCGCGATACTCCGGGACGCAGTGCGAAGAAGTTTTGGGCTAGCACAGCGTCTAGAAAACCATCTCCGTTCAAGTCTGCGACACCGATGCCGAAGGCTGGTGCCAACTGAGCAATCTGGGGCAGAGGACGAGCCTCAAAGCGATTTCCACGGTTGAGGAAAAGGGTAGTGTTCCATTGTTTTGCTTCGACACCCTGCATCCGAGGGGCGGCGTGACCCCAAGCTTCGTCGATACTAATCGCCGAAAAGGAGGCGTGAGTCGGGAAACGTTCACGAAAACCGGTCCAGACCTCAGCTAATTCACCTAACGATCGTTGCGGGGTGATAAACCTGAGAAGAGGATCGAATGCCGCCTCGATGAGCACAAACGAGGAAGCCCCATCGCGGTCTCCGTAACCCCACTTGATTGTTGAGTTGGATGCAGAGGACCATGGGGTATTTAAGCCCCAATTGCTAATTAACAAGTCCAGTTTCCCGTCTCGATCGAAATCCCCAGCAGCGAGACCATTCCACCAACCCTGTTGATCTGCAACCCCCCATTCACCCCCAACTGATTGCAGCACACCATGCTTGTTGATGTAGATCTGTGGAGCCCCCCACTCACCGACTGTGACGAGATCCGATTGATGATCCCCGTTAATATCAACCCATTGCGCCGCACTCACCAATCCGCAAGCTCCCAGTGCGGTTGTAACAGCTTCGTCCCTCTCCCAACCCCGTTTTGTCTCCCGCAAAAGGACGGATTGACTAGGCATTGGCCAACGGTCCTTAATAGAACCACCCCCTACGAATAATTCCATTTTTCCATCCCCGTTGAGGTCGCCAACTGCTAAGGCTGATGGATTATTTCCAAGGAGTAATGCGACCGAGCCAACCAATTGTCCTCGTCGAAGGCGGGCGATTCGGACTTGTCCAGTTCCTCCTTGCCCACTGGAAATTGTGGCGGCGAGATTGAGTTCCCCTGAACTATTGGTCCATGTGACAACCGATGCTGCTTGACCTACTATTGATTCATCAAAATTCCACTCTCGGGTTGGAGTTTCCGGCGTCCCACTTCCAAATTCACCAAAGCCGGAAAGTTGATTTGGTTCCCACTTTTCCCATCCGCTCGCAAGGTTTAGTTCAACCGTCATTTTCCCTCCGGATTTGGCACCAACAAGTAAGTCGGGCCGACCGTCTTGGTTGAAATCGGCAACTGCAAGTCCGGGTCCTGCATGACTCATTTTTCGGTGGAGCAATGGTTGAGTGGCGTAGTCATCAAATTCGGGGAGGGCTGCTTCCCGGCTAGGAGGTCCTTCAGTCAGGCTGAATAAGGAGGTTTCAATCCTCGACGGATCGTGTCCTTTCTTTTCGATGATGATTGAGGAGGTTTCCTCCACTTCTAACTCAGTGTTTGTTGGAACCTGACTGAGGAATGATCGCCGGCCATTGCGCCATCGAACCTCAATATCCAGCAGGTTGGTGTGTGAGAACCCAGCAAAAGTGCGGACCATTTCTGAGGCAGAAAGGTACTGACCGCCACAGATAATCTCCTGTGACTGTAGAACCGCGCCGTTTCGAACAAGAATTTGAGCTCCCACTCCGAACCGGTTTGGCGGCGAACCTGCCAGTTTTACCTTTAATCTAGATGCACTACTCTCATTCCTATAAAAAAGAGGGGGCGAATTTAAGCAATTGACCACAACATCCAAATCGCCGTCGCCATCTAAATCTGCGGTCGCCATCCCTTGGGAGATGTTTGTGGCATTAAACCCCCAGGCGGAATGCATGTCAGAGAAAGTCAAATCACGTTGATTTCGGTAGGCAGCGTTCGGGGTGATGAGGGGGAGGTCTCTTTTTGAAAGCACACCTTGATGGGCGGTTTTGTCGGCCCCAATAGCATCCCAATGATTCATATCTTTGAGGTTCCCATTGGTTACGAGTAAATCCTCAAAACCATCGAGATCCACATCGAGGAACAGAGGCGTCCAAGACCAGTCGGTCGCAGCTAGACCAGCGAATTGGGCAATTTCAGAATAAGTGCCGTCCCCTACATTCAAATAAAGGCAGTTTCGCGCAACTTGTTCCAATTCTAGACCCGAATTCCACTCACGCCGACCGATCTCATGAGGCAACCGCTCCTGAACACGTCGGGTGTTTAATTTTGGCAACATCTCAACCGTGATGAAATCCAGCAGTCCATCACGATTAATATCGGCGAAATCTACCCCCATCGAAGCATAGGCCATTGTTCGTTGCGTGCGGGTTGGTGCTAGCTTGAATTTACCCGTCTTATCGTTCAGCCACAGACGATCTGGTGTCTGGAAATCGTTACAGACATAGATATCAGGGGCACCATCCCCGTTAATATCCCGGATTTGAACCGCCAAACCGAAATCCCACGGGGCCCGCAGTGGTTTACCCTCAGTGTTTCTGAAAAAATCCTCCCAATTCCTAGGTTGAAACCCTCTGTCACCAAGGTTTCCAAGGAGGATATCTTGGTCGCCATACTCAACGAGTTTTCCGTTGATGATTTTGGCTCGGTTGGCGAAACGGCCTTGGACTTTTGTCTCGCCGTTGATGACGCGGGTCGCGAGGGTAATTCCGTCTCCGCCAATAGATTCCAAACCGAAGTTACAAAAATATAAATCCAATCGGCCATCCCCATCCACATCGGACGCTGCGATCGAAGTCATATTCCCCCGAGACGAACCAAATAGTGGGGTTGCGAGTTTTGTGAAGCTTTTCCCGTTGTTGTTGATCAGGATTTCACTGGATTCCCCAAAAACGGTGATCACGAGGTCCTGCCAACCATCGCCGTTCGAGTCTGCAAACAAAGCTCCAGTCGAGGATTTATTGGTGGCAGAAAGGCCCATCGCTTCCGTCACGTCTTGGAAATGCCACAGACCTAGATTCCGGTAAAGTTTATTGGGTCCGCCTTTGTTGCAAAAAAAGACATCTGGCAAACCGTCGTTATCAAAATCGCCCAAAGCCACCCCTGCCCCATTCAAAGAAAACTGCCTAAAGCTCGCCAACAGATGTGGTAAAGTATTCGTAAAAGATACTCCAATATCTGCATTGTGGAGTTGCTTAAATCCGGGTGGTGAATTCGTGTTGAACGCTGCCAAACCGCGCAATCGGCCTCCGGGAATCGCCCTCCAAACCTTCTGATCAACCGCGACGACTGTGTCACAAAGAACAAAAACGAAAAAGAGGAGAAACCACAGCACACGATTCTTGCGCAATGCTAGGTTCTGCGCCTGATGCTCTCTCAATGGGTTCAACGCCCTAATTCATGCCAAGTTCTAAACTCAAATCAACATGGAAATGTAAACCCTGACAGCGGAATCCTGAGCATAAAGCACTCGGAGAGGAACGCTTTTAGGTCATTTTAACTTTGGATTGGGGTGGGATCCTTTGAAATCCAACCTACCTCTCCCTCACAGTGGGCCATCACGGTCGTTGCCAAACAGTTACCCACAAGATTGACCGAAGTGCGGGCCATATCCATGAGTTCGTCCACCCCGATGATCAAGATGATTCCCTCCAATGGGAGGTTAAAACTAACTAGAGTGCCAGCTAGAATCACTTGGGAGGCCCTAGGGATTCCTGCCATCCCTTTGCTAGTCAACATCAGCATGAGCATCATTGTTAGTTGTTGACCCCATGTTAACGGGATTCCGGCTGCTTGGGCTACGAAGACAGAAGCCACCGCGAGATAAAGGGTGGAACCATCCAGATTGAAGGAGTAACCCAGCGGCATCACAAATGAAACTATCCTCTTGGGAACCCCAAAACTCACTAATCGCTTCATAGCATCCGGCATGGCTGCGTCGGAGGATGTTGTAGTGAATGCAAGAATAATGGGTTCGCGGAGTAAGCTAAGAAATTTCTTAATGGGTAACCGAATCCAAAAAGCTATTGGGAGAAAAACCACCAAGCAGAACACTACGAGAGCTACATAAAGTGTTAGGATAAGCTTTCCGAGATTAATCAGCATACCCAATCCACTGTGTCCCACGGTGTAAGCCATTGCAGCTCCAATACCGAGTGGGGCGAATTTCATGACAAGCCCTGTGAATTTGAACATCACTTCCGTCAAACTCTCGCAAAACCGCAACATTGGTTCCCTTTGAGCGGAGGGCACCTGGGCTAACGCCACGCCGAACAGCATCGCAAAGAAGACAACTTGCAGTACATCGTTGGAGGCAGCGGCTTCGAAGAAACTCTTCGGCACAATATGTTCGATGATACTACTGAACGTAACGTGTGCCGGAGCCGTGAGTTCTTGCGACGATGCCGGGAGGGGTAATTTGGTTCCAATACCCGGAGTTGCCAAGTTGACAGCAGCTAACCCAATCACCAACGCAAGGGTTGTGACTACCTCAAAATAAAGAATCGATTTGAATGCAAGCCGACCGACCCCCTTTAAATCATCACTATGTCCGGCAATCCCCACCACCAAGGTACCGAATACTAGCGGAACGAGAATGCATTTAATCATCTTGAGGAACACGTTGGAGATGACTTTTACGCTCTGGGATTCTTGGGGATAATAGTAACCGATAAGAATACCCGCCACCATTGAGACCAAGATCCATTGTGTGAGTGAGACACGTCGTAAAAGCTGCCACATAGATTCAGTGTTTGATTGGTAAATCGGAAAGCAGACACTAACGGATGAAAGGAAGTAGGCAAAGAACCAATCCGGCGAGCCAACTCTTGGGTTGCCAACAAATCCGAACGTCGGCAATTTAAACTCAGATTGTCTCAACTAACATCAAATCAATCTGTGGTTGAACTCGCGAGAGGATCCGCAACTACTGCTGATCGAGCCCCATTGCTTCGCACTGAGGGGCTTGTCAAAATGTACAGACGCCGGCGCGTAGTGAACAAGGTCGATATTAAAGTTTCGCCCGGAGAGATAGTCGGATTACTCGGACCTAACGGCGCGGGGAAAACGACAACCTTCAACATGGTGGTTGGTGTGGTGAAACCTGATGCAGGGAAAGTTTTTTTTCAAGACCAACCGATCACAGGTGTCGCCATGCATCATCGGGCACGACTCGGGATTGGTTATCTCACTCAAGAGCCATCCGTGTTTCGAAAACTCACGGTTGAACAGAACATTCTCGCGATTCTAGAGACCTGCAGTTTAACCCGAAGGGAACGTTTGGTTCGATTGCAATACCTTCTAGAGGAACTTGATCTGACTGGGCTTGCGAAATCTAAGGCGTATCAACTCTCGGGAGGTGAAAAACGCCGCTTGGAGATCACCCGAGCTTTGGTAACCACTCCCAAGCTGCTTCTGCTGGACGAACCTTTTTCTGGAATTGACCCGATCACTGTCTATGAAGTTCAAAAAATCCTTCGTCGATTGAGAGACCGAGGACTCGGAATTCTGATCACTGATCATAACGCAAGGGAAACTCTCAAGCTCGTGGACCGCGCTTATTTGATCAAAAGTGGTGAGGTCTTGATTGAAGGTTCGGCCGACTTCGTGGTCAATGACTCGAGGGCCCGTGATATCTACTTGGGTCCGGAGTTCAATATGTAATCCTATGCAGCACCGTCCTTCCCCCATTGTTCGAGACAAAGTAAGCGTGGAACGCTTTTTTAATGATCATAATGGGTCATTGGGGTTAAAACTGGTCGCCGGTACCAGCGGGTTAGTCCGAATCATTAGAGAACCTACGGTGAATCGTCCCGGGTTGGCCTTGGCTGGTTTCAAAAAATACTTCGCAGAAAAGCGCGTTCAAGTCATGGGTAATGCGGAGTGTCATTTCATCAAGTCGTTGACACTCGACCAGCGGAATCAGTGTTACCAAGTCCTACTACAACAAAAAGTGCCTTGTATCGTTTTTTGCCGAGGGTTGCGTCCGGACCGAACCCTATTAGGGCTTGCTGAGGCGAGGGGAATACCCATTTTCATCGCTCCCCAAATCACCATGAAGTTCATCAACATGGCAACGTTAGCCTTGGAAACCATGTTTGCGCCTCGCGGCACAGAGATGGGATCGATGGTGGATATTCTAGGGATCGGGGTGATCATTCGCGGGGAAAGTGGCATCGGCAAAAGTGAAAGTGTGCTAGCACTGATCGAGAGAGGTTATTCCCTAGTATCTGATGATGTCACCAAGGTCACATTACTCGATGGCCGCACCATTGTAGGCACCTCCTCGGAGCTCACTCGTAATCACATGGAAGTGCGCGGCATTGGTATCATCAACGTTGCAGCGATGTTTGGTGTGAAATCAATTCGCCAAGAGAAGGAAGTGAATTTGGTAATTTGTTTGAAGAATTGGAATGATGTTCCTGATGTGGATCGACTCGGTCTCGACGAAAAACACATCACAATTTTAGGTGTAAACATCCCTGAAATCACAATTCCTGTGAGACCCGGTCGCGATTTAGCGCGACTCATAGAGGTCGCTGCATTCCAGATGAAACTAAGGAGATCTGGCTACAACCCAGCTCGTGAACTCAATGAACGGTTGCTATCAAAGATGGCATCAACGAGCTCAACGGAGGGAGAAATACCTTCGAACTGAGATACCGACCTGAGATTATTTTGAATAAACCATTGGTAAATTGAAGAGATTTCCTCGATAAGTTCCGGAAGAGATGAATACCTCACAAGAAAACATCGACTTGGGCAAAGAAATTACTCGCCAGTTTACTGTGGTAAACAAGCTCGGCATTCACGCAAGACCCGCGGCAATGTTTGTTAAAATTGCCAACCGTTTTGAGTGTCAGGTATTTGTTGAAAAAGATGGAGAAACGGTGAACGGGAAATCCATCATGGGACTCATGATGCTTGCTGCGGGCCCGGGTTCGAAGTTAAAGGTCTGTGCTTCGGGTGCCGATGCGTTATCGGCAGTCACAGAATTAGAGGCTTTGGTTAAGAGGAAATTCGACGAAGAGTAGAAAACCTTCTGTCCATCCAGCATCGAGATTCCTCTTTAATCTGGATGCCGTATTACTGACTGTTTATCGTCAAGTCGATTGCGACCAATTCGGATTTGCTTTTGACGAATAATTTTCTGTTTGAGAGTGCGGGGTATGCGCGTACTCCATGTCCGGCTAATTGCGAACGAGCGACTCTCTCAAAACGTGCTGGCGTCGCCTTGACTAACCATACCTCTCCAGTCTCAAGAGTGATGAGAAGGAAATCTCCGAAAGTTAATAGTGTTCCGGAAGGAATTTGGTCCTCTCGCCACATGACTTTTCCAGTTGCAAACTCCACGCATGTCAGCGAGGGACGAAGCTCTTGGCGCCCATCAAATCCATAGAGGTAACCATTATGATGGACGCTGGTAGCATAGTGATTTGAAATCACCCCGTCTTTTGCCCAAATTTTTTCTAGGCGACCCTCCTGCCACCTCAGCAGGATGGCACCAGTTTCGTAACTGGCAGAAAGGAAAATCTGGTTTTCAACCACGACAGGGAGTGCTGCGTTTACTGAAGCAGCGGTTCGACTTCGCCAGGGATAGGTTGCGAGAATTTTTCCATCTCCGGGCTGTAGGAGTGCCAACCCATTCCGAGTAAAGAATGTTGCGATCGAACTTTGACCCACTCGCGCTAGCACGGGTGATGAGTAGCTAGCCTCGTCGCCCGTTGATCGCCAAACGAGTTTGCCTGTCGACTGGTCTAGGGCCACAATCCCAGACCCCTCACGGCCACCGATATTGAGGAGGACTCGACCATCGACGACCAAGGGAGAACAGGCCATGCCAAAGAATCCTTTTGGAGCACCGAAAACAGTCTTCGTATCAACACTCCACAAGAGCTTCCCGGAGGAGATATCTAGGGCGGTTACCAACCCCTCAGCGCTCATGAGGAAAACTTGATTGCCTGAGATCGTTGGAGTTGCCCTCGGACCGTCGTCCGAGCCAAAATCGTCCTTGAAATTTGTGGGAAAGGAAGTTTTCCACAGGGTCACCCCAGAACGTGGATCCAAACATTCAATGACCTCCTCCTGCTCCAATCGATGGGGTATGACTAAATAATTTGAAACCACTGAGGGACTCGCAAAACCTTCGCCTGTTTTCCGTTTCCATAACACAGGAGGCCCTTCCTCGGGCCAACGGGTGCTGAGATTTGTCTCGGCACTTTGACCGTTTCTCAACGGCCCTAGCAACTGCGGCCAATCTCCCGCATTGGTTTCAAATTCGAATAGCCAACATCCGAGAAGCACCCGAGCAACACTGACCAGGAAATTATAGCTTCGAGATGAGGCCAAATTTGACGAATACATTCTGGAATTCCTTCGGTAGAGAGTTGTTACCTACTTAAATCGATTTGAATGGTTGATCAGATTTACTTTTGTTCTGTTAGAGATGCTGTCGGTCAAAGTCAACAGGCGAAATTGGGATTGATGTATGATTAGATTCTAGCTTTCACATTCAAGCCGGAACTCCCTGAATGGAGGTGACTAGAAAAATGATTTCGATAGGTATTAATGGCAAAACATTTTCTCGTTTTTACCCTATGATCAGGCAGCATTGAATCCAATATGAGTATGGACATTGGTGCTATCACCGCAGAAGTAAATAGGGCCGGAGGATTCGTTCAGCCTCTTTTTAACGAAATCGGCAAAGTTGTGATTGGGCAACGATATCTGCTGGAACGCCTTTGTATTGGGCTTCTCACCAACGGACACCTCTTGCTGGAGGGCGTGCCGGGTTTGGCAAAAACTTTGGCTGTGAAAAGTTTAGCATCCGCGATTCACCTCAAATTTTCACGGTTACAGTTTACCCCAGACATGCTTCCGGCTGATGTCATTGGGACGCAAATATTCACCCTTCAGACTGGGACATTCAGCACACGGCGCGGGCCCATTTTCGCCAATTTAGTCTTGGCTGATGAAATCAACCGCGCGCCCGCAAAAGTTCAGAGTGCCTTGCTCGAGGCCATGCAAGAACGACAAGTCACGCTTGGTGATCAGAGCTACCCTTTGGACGATCCTTTTTTGGTATTGGCAACCCAAAACCCAATTGAGCAAGAGGGCACTTACCCACTTCCTGAAGCCCAAGTGGACCGCTTCATGCTCAAGCTGAAAGTTACCTATCCGCCCCGTGCTGAGGAACGCCAAATCCTAGACCTAATGGGTCGGACCGACCAACTACCGTCCGTCCAGCCAGTAGTGACATTCGAGCAGATCAAACATGCGCGCGAGGTGATTAATGCGATATACATGGACGACAAGGTAAAGGATTACATCGTCGATGTGGTGTGTGCGACACGATCGCCGGATGACTATAGCCTAGAGTTAAAAGATTTAATTCAAATGGGTGCATCGCCCCGAGCAACGATTGCTCTGACTTTGGCAGCCAAGGCTCATGCGTTCCTACGTGGGCGAGGCTATGTGACTCCTCAGGATGTGAAGAGTATCGGGATGGATGTACTCCGTCACCGAATCACGGTCACCTACGAAGCGGAGGCCGAAGACAAGTCGAGTGAGAACATCATCCAGAAGATTTTCGACGAACTCCCCGTGCCCTGATCCTAGATTAAGATCGAAAAATCCTGAACTTGTCATCCCATGATACCGAGGGAAGTTCTCAAAAAAATTAGGCAGATTGAATTACGCACGAATCGACTTGTGAGCGAGTCCTTAGCTGGGCAATACCACAGTGTTTTCAAGGGCCAAGGCATGAATTTCGATGAAGTTCGTGAGTATCAACCTGGGGACGAAGTTCGGACGATTGACTGGAATGTCACCGCTCGAATGAACCATCCTTTCGTCAAAAAGTTTGTGGAGGAACGCGAACTCACTGTGATGTTGATCGTGGATGTGAGCGGATCCAATTTATTCGGTTCTGGGAGCCAAACTAAACGAGAACTTGCCGCAGAGATCGCTTCCGTCCTCGCGTTCTCAGCTATCCGGAACAACGACAAAGTAGGTTTGTTGCTTTTCAGTGATCGGGTGGAAAGGTTCATTCCACCAAGGAAGGGAAAACGGCATGTGTTACGCGTGATTCGTGAGATCATGGTTTTCCAACCTGAACATCGACAGACTCGGGTTGACGAAGCATTGCAATTCTTGCTTCGCGTCACGAAACACAGAAGTATCGCGGTTTTGGTTTCTGATTTCCTGAACCCAATACCCCCGAGCCTCGTACGCCAAGTGAACCGAAAGCACGATCTGGTAGCTGTGCATATAGAGGATGAGCGGGAATACGATTTGCCAGCGTTGGGTTACATCAGACTACGAGACGCAGAGACGGATGAAATCATCGAGATCAACACCGGCGATACCCGCAAGCGCAAAGGATTCGTCGAGCGTCGTCAGAAACACCAAGTGCAGATGCTTAAAACTTTAATGACGGCCGGGGTCGATAGCATTCAACTCCGCACCGATCAACCCTACGCCATTCCCCTTGCCCGATTCTTTGAAACACGGGAGCGTCGTCGATTGCGCTGTTGAGCCCTATGGCACTCACGACTAATTCTGCCCTGATCGTCCCACCCTCAGGCCCGAATCACAACTCTAACACCATGGAGTTGCGTCCGGCGAAACCACTCGAACAAATCCCGAGCGACTGGCCTTGGATTGCGATCGGGTTGCTGGTCATTCTGATCGTGGTTGCAATGGCTTGGTGGTGGAGCAAAAAGCGCAAGACCTTGGTAAAAGCTGTCATTGTTATTCCTCCACACAGAAAGGCTAAAGACCGACTCCATCAGGCTCTGGCTTTGATTTCTGATCCCTACGCGTTCTGTTCTCTTCTGTCAGAAGTATTGAGGGTATATTTGGAGGAACGCTTTTCATTGCACGCCCCAGACCGAACCACTGAAGAATTCCTCTACGAACTCAGGGCCACAGAATTATTAAACCATCACCAAAAGGGATTTTTAGAAGATTTTCTGCAACGATGTGATCTTGTTAAATTTGCCAAGCACGAACCCACCGAACCCGAATTGCGGAAATTGTTGGATTCTGCACTCCGTCTCATCGATGAGACCCAAATGTTGGAGCTAGTCGCTCCAACCAAGCCAGCACCATGAGTCTTTCATTTGCCTATCCTTGGATCCTGACGGCGCTGATTGCAATTCCGGTGCTGGCATGGCTGAAGGGTAAACGCGGTCGCGAATCAGCGTTCCTTTATTCCTCTGTGCAGCTCGTCCGTGGCATGACCAATCTCAATCGGTCAAACGTGGGAGCGATGCTTCTGAGGTTGCGCTGGGTGAGTTTGGCACTCCTTATCGTCGCAGCAGCACAGCCGCGTCTCCCAGATGGCGAGGCGAAAATCAACGCTAGCGGCATTGATATCGTGATCTGCCTTGATCTTTCCACCAGCATGGCGGCAGAGGATTTTGAGCTTCGAGGGAATCCCGTGAATCGTTTAGAAATTGCGAAGGATGTCATCCGTAAGTTTGTAGATAAACGAACAAGCGACCGAATTGGTTTGGTTGCGTTTGCCGGAAAGCCTTACATCGCGGCCCCCATCACGCTCGACCATGAGTTCTTACTGCAAAACTTGGATCGATTGGAGCTGGGCACCATTGAGGATGGGACTGCAATCGGTTCTGGAATTGCAGCGGCGGTGAATCGGGTGCGCGAACTTACATCGAAAAGTAGAATTGTGATTCTCATGACCGATGGTCAAAACAATGCGGGTAAAGTTCCACCGCTCGCTGCAGCAGAAGCAGCAGAAGCACTAAAGATCAAAGTTTATACCATCGGAGTGGGAACGAGGGGCACAGCCTACGTTCCGTATGTTAACGCGTTTGGACAACGATCGAGAACTACTCAAAAAGTTGACATTGATGAGGACACGTTAACCAAAGTCGCGACGCGCACTGGTGCAAAGTATTATCGAGCAGACAACACGGCGGCTCTTCGAAATATCTATGATGAAATCGATCAATTAGAGCGAACCGACGCTGAGTTGAAAAAATTTCAGCAATACCATGAGCTTTTCCCTTGGTTCGTGTTAGCTGGATTAATGGTGTTCCTCTTGGAAATAATCCTCAACCACACCGTTTGGCGCCGACTACCTTAACTCCATGAGATTTGCTCATCTAACCGTGTTGTGGATCGGAACATTGGCAATATTGCTTTTGGCCATTTTCTTAATCTGGTCTTGGCGTCACAGGCAATTACTGTTGACCCGATTTGTCGATAATCGCCTTTTACCCAAAATGCTCCACGGAGTAGATGTTGTCTGGCAAAAGTGGCGATTGGTTCTTGTAGTCATTATTTCTGTATTTTTATGGCTCGCACTTGCTCAGCCTCAGTGGGGTGAAAACTGGGAGGAGGCGACGCAACGAGGGCGGGATATCTTTGTCGCCATCGACACTTCACGCAGTATGCTCGCCAACGATGTTGCACCCAATCGACTGAGTCGCGCAAAACTTGCGGCGATGGATTTGATGAAGTTGGCAAAACAAGATCGTCTTGGATTGATTGCTTTCGCCGGCTCCGCTTTCGTCCAATGCCCGTTAACTCTGGATGAAGAAGCCTTCCGACAAAGCGTCAACATCATCGACACAGGAATAATACCTCAGGGTGGAACCGCGTTGACGGGTGCCATCGACGCAGCCTTGAGCACGTTTAAAAATGATAGCGGCGATAACCATAAAGTGTTGATCATCCTGACCGATGGAGAGGACCATGAGGAAGGCATCGAGGCCGCCTCCAAGAATGCTTCTAAGGCGGGGTTAAAAATTTTTACGGTAGGGGTTGGTACCCCCGCTGGTGAATTGCTGCGCGTCAAGGATGCCCAAGGAAAGGAATCCTTTGTGAAAGATGATCAGGGAAACGTTGTAAAATCCGCCCTAAACGAATCAATTCTGCGCGAACTTGCTAGTAATACTGGAGGCTTTTATATTTCCTTACGTGAGAATAAAGCAATGGATGTGCTTTACGAACAAGGTTTGAAGCCGCTACCGACCTCTGATTTTTCGAGCAAAAAAGTCAAAAAAATGCATGATAGATTTCGATGGCCGTTAGCACTTGGGATCCTCGCGATGATTCTTGAGGTTTTTTGGGTCGAGTCCGGTTTTCGGATCCGCAAACAGTTGGCGGGAGTTTCAGCGGTTCTCGCGTTGTTGATATTATCTTCCCAACCTGCTCTCGCTTCGGCAAACAAAGCAAAACGAGATTTTGAGCGCGGGGAGTATAATAAAGCACGAGAAGAATACGACCGCTTGTTGTCAGGCCGTCCTGATGATCCTCGTCTCCAATACAACTCTGGAAGCAGTGCCTACGCGGATGAGGATTACGCCAAAGCCGCGCAGCGCTTTGAGGCTGCTCTATCTGCGAAGGAAAAGAGCCTTCAACAACACGCTTATTATAATCTGGGAAACTCCGAATTTCGCTTAGGTGAGAGCGAATCGGACGCAAAACAAAAGCAGGAACAGTGGGAACGATCACTTCAGCATTTCGAAAAAGCGTTGAATCTAGAACCCAAGGATAAGGATGCAGAACACAATTTGAACCTCGTCCGTCAACGATTGGAGGAACTCAAAAAACAACAAAAAGAATCCTCCAAGGATAAGCAACCTCAGGATCAGAAGGATAAGGATAATAAAGATTCAGAGGGCGAGCCTGATAACAAATCAAAGGACGACAAAGACAAAGAATCCTCCGAGTCGAAGGACGACAAATCATCAGAAGAAAAGCCAGAACCTAAGAAGGGCGAGGATCCCTCACAGTCCAAGGATCCCCAAGGGAACGAGAAAGAGGATCCAAACCAAGCCGGGAAGGATCAACAACAAGGAGAAGGAGAGCCAAGTCCTGACAACGGTGAACAGGAGGCTCAAAAGGAGGCCGAGCAAGCCGAGGACGCGAAATCGGCCCAATTAGGTCGAATGACACCAAAGCAGGCTCGTCAGATGTTGGAAGCTCAAAAGGGCGAAGAAAAAGCAATGATTTTTCTCCCATCCAAAGACGACAAAAAGGGACCTCGAGATCGAATCTTTAAGGATTGGTGAAAAGTTATCCGATGTGTTTAGACGCCACTGTGATCTGTCGACATTTAAAAAAACAGTATCAATTGCCTACTACGTATGGGAATTATGTTTGGATTTTTCGGATCTTTGCAACGTGTTGGTTTTCGTTAAATCTTTTTGCCGGAACTTTTCAAGCAACGTTGGAGAGATCCCAAATCTCGGTTGGCGAGACAGCGTCCCTCCAGGCTACCCTCCAAGATGACGATCCTAAGAGTAACCCTAGTCTTCCTCAGGTGGCCGGTTTGACATTTCGGCCTGCTGGAACAAGTCAGAGGATGTCGATTGTCAACGGCCGGAGTAACCACAGCCATATTTTCGCTTTCAGCATCACGGCTGCAAGAGAAGGCATTTACACAATCCCTGCAATCAGTATTCGCGCTGAAAACAAGGTTCTCTCAACCCAACCCGTGACCCTCACGGTGACAAAAGGAGAACCAATCAATGCGAATGGACAGCTTGCTTTTGCCAGGGTTGCCATCACCAAAAAAGAAATCTTTCTGGGGGAAATAATCCCGGCGGAACTTCAATTTTTCGTCACGGAAGGGCGTAATTTACAAGGTCCTCAGATCAAAGGCGATGGGTTCGTTGTGAATAAGATTCTTCCTCCCACCCAGAGCAAGGTTCAAATCAACAATATGATCTACAATATGTTGATTTACAAAGTCGCCATCACTCCAACCAAAGTTGGAAGGATTAATTTTGGGCCTGTAGAATTTGGGATCGAAGTGCGCCAGAGTGGTCGCCGGGCTGCAAATGATCCGATTGCTGAATTTTTTGGAGGTGGAGCCAATTATCAAGAGATCACTATCCTCAGCGACACAGTCACCATCAATGTCCTTCCCTTACCAGTAGCTCCTCCGGGAATTGGATTTCTTGGTGCAATCGGTCAATTCTCCATGCAAGTTAAGGCAGGCCCAGTGGCACTCGCCGTTGGAGACCCGATCACTCTTAAAATCGACATTCAAGGCAAGGGGTCACTCGATTCCATGGCGTTACCTAAGTTATCATGGGAACACTTCAAAAGTTATCCAGCAACTAGTAGTATTCAAATCTCGGACACACTTGGAATCGAGGGGGTGAAATCATTCGAACAGGTCGTCATTCCTGAGGGAGTTGAGGCCAGAAGTGTTCCCGAAATCCGATTTAGTTATTTTGATCCCGAGCGACGGAGCTACGTGACAATGACGAATTCGAGCATCGCCATCACGGTGGTTCCTTCAGGCCAACCCACTGCACAGGCTACGGTTGTTCAATCCAGATCGGACGAGGCTGTTCAACCTGTCGCATCGGATTTGAAGCATATCAAACCTGATCTCGGTAGAATTAGTGTGGTTCGTCCCTTACTCATTGATCAGCCTTGGTTCTGGGCTTCAACCACGCTCCCTTGTTTAGCTTGGCTAGGTTTCTTCATTTGGTTCAATAAAAAGGAGCAACAACGCAACGACCCACGGTTCCAGCGCAAACGTCGCACCCAATTGTTGATCCAAGGCGGGCTGATCGAACTTCGAGGTGCTGCTGAAGAGCTGGATCACATACGTTTTTATACTCAAGCTTTCCGACTACTGCAGGAACACATTGGTGATCTCTTGGATCTTCCTAGTCAATCCATCACAGAAACGACCTTGGAAAACCCGCGCATCCGACTTGACGAGGAAACGCAGGTTCAAACCGAGCTGAAGGAACTTTTTCATCTTTGTAATCTTGCGCGTTATGCAGGATCGAGAAACGAAGGATCCCTCTCTGAGGTATTGTCGCGCTTGGAATCTATATTTGGCACCACACCCGGAAAAAAACATGGTACCACATCTAGCCTGAGCTCGCTCTTATTGTTTTGGATGCTTGGAGTTACAATCCCAGTGATCGCTGATCAAAGTCCATTAACGGCGCAGTTTGCTGAAGCGAATCGAAGCTACGAACAAGGAAACATTCAACAATCCTTCCAACAATATCAAAACATTCGAACCAATGGAGCATCCCCTGCATTGTTGTTCAACCTTGCAAACGCCGCATGGAAAAGCGGTCGACAAGGGTTAGCGATCCTTTCCTTGGCAGAAGCGGCACAACTCACTCCGCACGACTCCGACATCAAAACAAACCTTAAGTTTTTGCGCCAGCGAATCACGCGACCACCGGACACTATCGCCGAAACTCTCGCTTCATCCTTCAATCCCAATGAGGTGGCTTTACTTTTTTGGGCAGGCAATGGCGTTCTTTTCGGAGTGCTTATCTATAGAAAAGGTTCGAAGCTCAATCATCGGTCGCTTCCGCTTTATCTCGCGGTGACATTTTTCACGATTGCTTCAGTATTATTGATCCTTTCGACCACTGTGAGAAACACACGGGTTGTGGTAGTAGTGAAAGAAGCTGCTGCTAAATATGGCCCCGTTGATGAATCCAAACCCGCGTTCACGGCACGAGATGGAACCGAGTTAAAGTTACTAGAGAATCGTGAGCAATGGTTCCATGTTGCTGACGCTGGGAACCGAGTTGGATGGGTGAAGAAGACTGACGTGGCGATCCTACCCTAAACAGTGGACTCGACGGGGTTGCCTAATTTCTTCTCAATTCGAAATGCGTACCAAAGCAGTAGAGCTCCGAGAATGTAGATGAAGGCACAAATTCCAATCGCTTGACTCATCCGTTCCATTTGAGCCGCCTCACTTCCTCCGCCGGTGTACCAGCCCACTGCTAACGGACCCATAGCCCCTCCTCCCCAACCCACGGTATTCATCAAACCCGCTGCTGTAGCACGCGCTTCAGGTTGCACAAAATCATACAGACCCGCGAAAATATTCGCGTCGTAAAACCCTTTGCAGATTCCGAATCCTACCATCGCGACCACCAGCCAAGAAACATCACTGGCTCGGCCCACACCCCAGACGAAAACGGATCCAACAAACAGGCCCCCAATCTGCACCAAAAGTCGGCCACCATTTCGTTTAATTGCAAGATGATCTGCTAACCAACCTCCGAATGGAACAATCGCCGCGCTAGCCAAATGAATAAATAAAGTTCCACTCAAGCCCGCTGCAGCTAATTTAAAATGAAACTTCTGAACCAAAAAAGTTGGCGTCCAAGTCAGGAAAATGGTTGCGACAAAATTCGCACACACGAATGCCAACATCACGTAAAGGCTCGCAGGCCGGGCCAAAAGCATTGCAAAAACTTTTCGAAATCCGAGTGGCGGAGGGGTCGCGGCATTAGTTCCATCCGGTCTCGTAGCATCCGGACCAACCCGACCGGGTTCTCGCAATGTTTTGAGGAGCACGATCGCTAAGATCGTTCCCAATCCGCCGAATAGGTAGAAGCCATATCGCCAACCAATGGTTGCTGCAAAAATTGCGCCAATCCAACTCCCGAGAATTGTTCCCACATACACTCCCGATTGGTGGAATCCCATCGCCCTTGATCGTGTATTTTTTCCATGGTAGCTGCTGAGCAAGGACATAGATGCTGGAAAATAAAAAGTTTCACCAAACCCTTCCAGCGAACGAACGACAACAAAATGCCAAAGACGGGAACAATGAGCCGTCATCAAAGTTACAAGGCTCCAGAAGATGCAGCCTCCCAAGATCAGCTTTTTCCGGGACACACGGTCTGCCACCCATCCAGCAAATGGTGCTCCCGCTGCATAAACCCACATGAACGACGAACCGATGAGTCCAAGTTGTGCTTTGGAAAAACCAAACTCTTCCTCCAATTTCGGAAAAACAGCGAATACTGCCTGCCTGTCAGCGTAATTAAAAAAACAAACCATCCAAAGCATCCCAACAACCCACCATCGATAAGAACTGGAGGAATCTCGGGATTTCATAGGATTAAATCAAATTCCACTGGGTGAAGAGTTCCTTAAAACGAAGGAACATTTGGTGATAGGCAACTTCCGTTGATTTCGAATAATCCGATTTACGAACGCCGATTTCAAGCCCTCGCGCCTCCATGCCAGCCGCCATGTTGATCGGAAATGGTAATGCCGAACAGGCTTGACCTAGCTCAAGCAACCGACTTGAAGCCTGCGCTGCACTGCCAATATTCCCCTGCCTGTAAGCACGATCTACCGCCACGAGAAGTTCTGGCACGATGTTCGTCAATCCGCCGATACAGCCGGTTGCCCCTAACATTAAAGCATCCCCTACGCGAGAATCCCAACCTGTAAGCACTGGAAAACCATGAGACTGCGCGCAAGCTATCACCTCCACGTGCCTCTCAAAGGCATCCCCACTCTGTTTAAGTCCAGCAACCGGAACCCTCGAAGCCACCCCGTCGATCACTTCGGGTGTGAGTCGCTTTCCTGTTAGTTCCGGAAAGTTGTAGAGGACAATGGGCTGCTGCAATCGCTCTCCTAGGCGTACGAAAAATTCCGATAAATCCTGATCTACCGATGGATAAAACCAAGGGGGCATGAGGGACACTCCCACCGCTCCTTCTTCACGTGCATGTTTCCCGAGGGCGAGGATTGAACCTTGGCGAATATCACTGATGTTCGCCAATACCTTGAGGGATCCTCGATGCTTAATGATGAGTTCCAATGTTCGCTTCCGATCCGAAACCTCCATCCTAGCAAAATTCCCCGTACTGCCGAGCGCAAGAACCCCAACAACTCCGGCCTTTTCTAACAATTCGAGGTGAATTTTCAGGGCTGACTCGATTGGTATCCCATGGTCATCCGTTGGGGTCCAAATCGCAGCAAAAATACCCGACAATTCAGGAGCTAAGGAGGTGGAAACGGTCATAGTGAGCGTAAACCTAGGAAACCTAACGAGCGATCGAAAAACTGAATTGAGCCTTGTCGGATTTATCTGAGGACAGTCGAATATTGCGAAATATCCCTGTGTCATCAAACGAACCGAACCCGATCAAGCCCTTGGTGAATGTTTGATCCTTCGCCCTCATGATCGGCTTGCTCATGTCGTCGAAAAACACCGCGATTGAACCGTCCTCGACCCGACGTTCTACTTTGACTTTGTGCCAAATATTCTGCCCCCACTCGACTCCCTTGGTCGTTTCGATTGCGATATTGGTTCGAGGCTTTTTGTTCACGAGGAATATATTATGGGCGTTATTATCGGCTGCGGTTGCCAGATGGAGATAATAAAATTCCGTCGGAGATTTGATGCCAAAAAAGATGCAAAGATCCCGATGCCCGTATTCCCGGCTCGTCTGTAGTAGCTCGGCTTCCAGAGTAAAAGATCCGACCGCTTGGTTTGAAAGGACGGCGATGTTAATGGGTGACCGAACAAGGGGGGTGTATTTGCTCTGATTCGTCAATTCCAGTGTGGAGGAATTATTCTCTTTCTGGACACGCCAAGCGTTCGGGTCGCTGAAAATAAAACGGTCTTTTTCTAACGCTCCTGCGGTTGCAGAATTGTATACCAGATTGAATGGAGTCGCCCCTACTGTAAGCAAACTCTCCGCCTGAACCACGGGAACCCAGAACGAAGCTGTGATTAGGCACGCGGTCCACGCGTACAAACTTTGAGTTAATTGCATGTCAAACCTTGTTTGGAACGACAAAGCCATCACGGTATTTGCGAGTCAAAAGTTCGTTGGCAGCGGAATTATTAATAAACTGTTCTTTTTTGGGATCCATCTTAAGCACTGCACCTAATTGGACTGGGAATTTGTTCAGATCAACATCGTGGATTTTGAGATGTTCCGTGAAACTGGCAAAGCTCTCAGCAGCCTCCGGGTGCTTTTTGATTGCGTTGCTAACAGTTTCAGGTTTTGCAAGCTTACCCAAGCGGTACGAAATGTTGCCTGTATGACATAGCGCGCTAGAGAGGTGCCCTTCTAGAATGTCCGCGTTGAGATCGCTGGATTTACGGCTACGAATGGCTTGGATAAAGTTTCCATGATGACTTGCGTCGCCACGGAACTGTTTTAATACTTTCCCAGCGGGATCGAAAGCAGTCGCACTCTGATAGCTCGGGATCACCATGGATCCATTCTCACATTGGATGACAACGCCGATCGAAGCACCCCTCAGATTGTCCATCACGTCACCATTCGACTTCGCAGGCAGCCCACGGACTTCAAATATCAGCGGTGCTTTCGCGTAGTTGTGATAGATGATTTGTGTGTTTGGCGTCGTCCCGTCGTCCACGTAGCCGAATCGCCCTCCAAAGCTGAAGACTTGAGGTGAAAGTTCGTTCACTCCCAGTGCCCACCGAGCAATATCCATCTGATGAATTCCTTGGTTTCCCAAGTCACCAGACCCCGTTGGCCATACCCAGTGCCAATCGTAATGCAAACGGCTACGTGTGAGCGGCTCCTTCGGAGCGGGTCCACACCACAAATCGTAATCAACCGTGCTAGGAGGATTCTGAGGAGCGGTTATTTTTCCGATTGAAGCACGTCGCTTGTAGCAAAGACCGCGAACCCACTTGATTTTCCCGAGTCCACCATCATGAAGAAACTGGATTGCCTCCCGGACACCGGGATTCGATCGGCTCTGAGTACCGGTCTGAACGATCCGTTGGTGTTTGCGTGCAGCTTCAACAATCCGGCGTCCTTCGCTCACATTATGACTCACCGGTTTCTCAACATAAACATCCTTACCAGATTGTATCGCCCAAATCGCAATCAACGCATGCGTATGATTTGGGGTAGCAATCGAAATAGCATCGATGTCCTTGTTTTGAAGCAGTTTGCGGACATCAGAATAGGTCGAAACGGCTTCGTTTCGATCCTTAAATTTCGCAGCTTCCTTTTCTAGGACAGCGGAATCGACATCACAAAGGCCAACTACCCTAACCCCGGGTATCTTACGGAACCCTTCGATATGGCTCTTCCCTTGGCCGTTGAAACCAACCACTGCTAGCCGGATATCCGAGTTGGCACCCTTGGGCTGTGCCCAGACGGATCGTGAAACAGAAAGGGCGGAGACAGCGACCGCACTTGAATTTAAAAACTGACGGCGATTGATAAGGCTCATAGGCGGAACAAAACTAGGCTTCTTGGGGACACCCAAGATAGTTACATCCCATGGTTTATGAGCAAGGAAAAACTAAGCGTTGATCGGGCTTTTTTTGCAGAGGTCTTTGCAACGAACATTCGTCCGGTTAGCCATGCAACGTTCTGGCAAATTTCTCCAATCGATCTAAGCCTTTTTCAATATTGGCCAACCCTGTTGCGTAGGAAATTCGAAGATACCCCTCCGCCCCGAAAGCGATTCCTGGAACAGCAGCGACGTGTTGTGTAGCAAGTAATTGGGAACAAAAATCCGCAGATTTTAACCCGAGTTTCGCGATGTTAGGAAACAGATAAAAAGCACCTTTCGAATTCACGCACGAAATCCCCGGGATCGAGTTGAGCCGCTGATATGCGTAGGTGCGCCGCTTGGCGTATTCGGCCAGCCACAGTGGGAGGTGAGCCTGAGAACCAGTCAACGCGGCAACACCCCCTTTTTGGGCAAAGGAAGTCGGATTGCTCGTGCTGTGACTTTGCATCGCATCAATCGCACTGGCAATTGGTTCTGGAGCCGCGAGAAAGCCTAACCTCCATCCCGTCATGCTCCAAGCTTTAGCAAACCCATGAACGATGATCGTGTGATCCTGATGGGCTTGGCTGAAACTCGCTACGGATTTGTGAACAGCTCCATCATACAGAAGGTGTTCATAAATCTCGTCACTCATGATGAGGATCCCGTGTTCGATGCAGATATCACCTAATGCCCTCACCTCTTCAGGAGTGTAAACACTTCCAGTCGGGTTACTCGGTGTTGTGAGCACAAGCAACCTAGTGCGTGGAGTGATCGCCGCCCTCAATTGGGAAGGAGTCATTTTGAATTCGGTCGCGTCTGTCGTCTCCACAACGACGGGTGTAGCACTCGCCAGTCGCACCATTTCTGGGTAGCTCAGCCAGTATGGCGAAGGAATGATGACCTCATCACCCTCCTGACAAGTCGCAAGCACCACGTTATAACAAGAGTGTTTACCACCGCAGGAAACAATGACCTGACTAGGTTTGTAATTCAGCCCGTTCTCCCGTTCAAACTTCTGGGCGATCGCAGCTCGAAGGTCCGGGATGCCGCTGCTGGGAGTATATTTTGTGAATCCATCTGCCAAGGCTTTGGATGCTGCATCCTTGATATGCTGTGGAGTATCAAAATCGGGCTCACCTGCCCCAAAACCAACGACATCGAGTCCCTCCGCCTTCATGGCTTTGGCCTTGGAATCAATAACCAATGTAAGCGACGGCGACAAGGAAGCGGCGCGATGGGAAATCTTATAATTCATCGGGGTGCGAATCCTAACAGGGGAGACGCGACGGGCAAGCGGATTTGCAGAATCCCACCGTCAAAAACTCCTCAAGCTTGAAAGCAGTCTCGAGACCTTGGTAGTTGGGTCTAAGTCTCTTTAAAAAGGCAATAACCTAGAAACGAACTTGCAGCGAACGTTAGGTTATCCTTAAAATCTCACCATGTCCGCAGCACCACTAAAACAAACCGTTGCTACGAAACAAGGGTTTGATACGAAATCCTACCTGCGCAGCACTTCTGAAGTCGTCGAACGTAGTCTGGATCGATGGATACCCACGGTGAAAACAAAGCCCCGACGCATTCACGACGCAATGCGGTATTCATTATTCGCTGGTGGTAAACGAATTCGACCGGCCCTTTGTCTGGCAGCTGCGGAAGCTTGCGGTGGCGAGTGGACCCCGGCTTTGCCTGCGGCCTGTGCGGTAGAGTGTATCCACACTTATTCACTGATTCACGACGACCTACCCGCGATGGACAACGACGACTTTCGACGTGGGAAGCCCACAAACCACAAGGTGTTCGGGGAAGGCATCGCGGTTCTTGCTGGAGATGCGTTACTCACCCAATCGTTCGAGTTGATCGCAAAAGTTAAACCTACCTCAAGGTACGGCGTGAACAAGCAAGTGTTGGAGTTGGCAAGAGCCTCCGGTTCACTACAACTCATTGCGGGACAAGTAGTGGACATGTTGAGCGAAGGCAAGGCCATTCCCATCAAGGAACTTCAATACATCCATGAAAGGAAAACTTCGGCTTTGTTCTGCTGCTCGGTTCGACTCGGGGGGATGAGTGTGAATTGCACACCAACCCAGCTCAAAGCCCTGACGGAGTTTGGCTACAACGTGGGTTTAGCTTACCAAGTTATTGATGATATTTTAGACGTCACTCAGACCAGCGAACAATTGGGCAAAACCGCTGGCAAGGATCAACACGCTCAAAAAGCCACTTATCCGTCGATTCTAGGGCTCAACCAATCTAGGCGAATATCCAAACAGTTGACCGAGAAAGCATTTCTCGCTCTGAAGCCCTTTCGGAAGAAGGCGGCAGCACTAGAAGCGTTAGCAGGGTTCCTGCTGAATCGGGATTGTTGAGTTGTCAACTATCTCGCTAGTTTCGCAGCGAAGGAGGGCTACAACACGAGGTCGTAACCCTAATTGAGAAAGAAGATTTAAGCCTGATTGTGTTGTCTAACATTCCGACGTCACTACGATAAATGGCGTGACCGCTGTTAAAAAATTGTTACATACCCGATACCGGGTTGATGATCTCGAAAAAACGGTGACCTTTTACAAAGATGTATTAGGGCTTCAGGAGACAAGGCGACACAAGTCTCCACGTGGGTCTGAGTTGGTCTTTCTCAAAGCTGAGGAAAGCGAGGAGTTGATAGAAATATGCCATTTTCCATCTAGCGGGATGGTGAGAGTTCAGGCCGATCTCACACACCTTGCTTTTGAGGTCGAGAATCTAGAAATCTTTGGTCGCCATCTAAGTGCGCATGGTTTGGCATTTTCGGATGGGCCGCATTTAAGGAAGGATGGTGGTGGCTTCGCGTTTGTAGATGCACCAGAAGGTTATGAGATCGAACTCATCCAGCGGGCGCACACGACTGAACCGAGCAGACAATAGCCCGCTAAAACCCAATGATCTTGCGAGTTAAGGATTTGGTGTATCATTTTCCAAGACCCACCTTGGTGATGGGGGTTTTAAATGTCACCCCTGATTCTTTTTCCGACGGATCGAAATATTTGGATGCATCAGCGGCAATCGATCACGGGATCAGCCTCTTAGCATGTGGTGCAGATTGGATCGATATTGGCGGGGAATCGACCCGACCCGGCGCGTCCCAGGTCACCTCCGCAGAAGAAATAAGACGTGTTATTCCGGTCATTCACGGGTTGCGAGCCAAAACCGATGCGATCATCTCCATCGATACACAGAAGGCAGACGTAGCTCATGCTGCAATCGCCGAGGGCGCTCAAATCGTGAACGATATCGGGGCTAACCGAGGTGATTCTGAGATGTGTGAACTGATCGCGAGGACCGGTGTTGGTTATGTTTTAATGCATATGCAGGGCACCCCTCAATCTATGCAGTCCAATCCCTCCTATGGTAATGTGACTCAAGAAGTGAAATCCTTTTTAAGAGAGCGACTGGCGTTCCTAAAGGAATCAGGGGTAAACTTCGAGCAAGTCGTGCTCGATGTTGGCATAGGTTTTGGTAAAACGTTTCAACACAATTTGGATCTGATGGCAAATCTCGACCTGCTTCATGATTTAAAACGGCCGATCCTAGTCGGCGTCTCTCGCAAGTCGTTTCTCGGGGAAGCAACCAGTGCGCCTCTCCAAGATCGACTCGCAGGAGGTCTATCCTGTGCTGCTTGGGCGATTCAGGCGGGTGTTCAGATTGTGCGAACCCATGACGTGGCGGAGACTAGACAAGCTGCACGAATGACGGAATTATTACTAAAAACGAAGCACGAGCGTGGTTGATTGGATTTCAATTTTGTGGCGACCGTTGGTAGAAATTGTGGTGTTAACCACAGCCTTCTATTATGGATTCCTGTTCGTGCGAGGAACGCGCGGTTGGCCAGTGGTGATTGGTTTTTTAGTGATGATTGCACTGACTTTCGTCACAAGCGTGCTGCAACTCGATGTGTTGAGTACGTTCCTTCGCTCGTTTTTTGCTTTTTCTGCCGTGGCAGTTTTGGTGCTTTTTCAGCCTGAATTTCGACGTATGCTCGCGGAATTGGGAAATCTTCCTCTTTTTGGCACAACCCGAGAGCAACGTGAAAATATCGAGGTGATCGTACAAAGCGTTGAACGGTTTTCGGAGCTTCATATTGGAGCTCTGATCGCCCTTGAGCAAACCATCCAGCTGAGGGATGTTGTAGAGTCTGGGATTACAGTGGATTGTGAGGCAACACCGGAAATGTTGGAGACGATTTTTTTTCCAAATAACGCCATCCATGATGGTGGTGTTGTTATCAAAGGAGACCGAATCAACCTCGCGGCTTGCATTTTCCCTCTAACCCAACGACAAGATTTGAGTAAGTCCCTTGGAACTCGCCATCGTGCGGCAATCGGGTTGGCGGAAGAAACGGATGCTATCGTCATTGTCGTATCAGAGGAGCTAGGGACTATTTCTTACGCTTACAAAGGACAGTGGGTGCGTGGAGTCAGCGTGGAAGAACTACGTTCATTTCTGACTTCCATCTTCATGCGTCAACCTAAACTTACGTGGCGTGCTTGGATTCGGAGCAAGTTACAAAACCGCTCTAATAGTGGATCTGCTGGAGATGATTCAGGATCCCAAACACTTTCGCATCATGGCCAAGCGCGCATTGCTCCCGAATAATTTTTATCTGAAACTAACCGCACTGATGCTAGCCATCATCGTCTGGTTCGTGTTCCATCGGAATGATCAGAGCACTTCTGGAGCGAAGGAAGATTCTGAGATGAAAAACCGAGTTAAAAAATCTTTTGAACTCATTCCAATCAGTGTTATGCAACCATCAGGTGAGTTTCGCCGTTTCAGTGTTTCAGTGTCAGGTATCAATCTAGTTTTATCAGGTGACTCATCAATTTTGAACAGGCTGACCACCAATGAAATCCGAGCCTACGTGGATACACAGTTTTTCCAAACCGACACAACGATCCTACCAGTACGAGTTCACGTTCCAAAGGGAATCCAAGTTGATCAAACCTTTCCGAGCGAAGTTCACATACGCCTTTTAAGTCCTTAATTGAACCACAGTTATTTAGATGACATTACCAAAAAAAATCTTTGGCACTGACGGGGTGCGCGGTCCGGCAAATATCGAACCCGTTACGCCAGAAACCGCATTAAAACTCGGCCGAGCTGCTGCGCAGGTTTTTCGCAGCCTTGAAACAGTGGCCCGTGGCCGTGAACGCCATAAAATCGTGATCGGCAAAGATACGCGACTTTCGGGTTACATGCTGGAAAACGCTCTAGCTTCTGGAATTCTTTCAATGGGAGTAGACGTGCTTTTCATCGGACCACTTCCTACCCCAGGTGTCGCCTACGTTACGCGAAGTCTGCGTGCCGATGCTGGTATCGTCATCACGGCATCCCACAACCCTTACGACGATAACGGAATCAAATTCTTTCGATCCGACGGTTACAAACTTGATGATCTGATTGAGTCAAAAATCGAGCATCTAGTTTTTCATGGCGACATTGAGAGCCCGAAAGCCACCGGCGCGCAAATCGGAAAAGCAATCCGGATCGACGATGCGCTTGGGCGTTATATCGAATATGCGAAATCTTCTTTTCCCAAAACAACAACGTTGGAGGGTATGAAGATCGTCGTGGATTGTGCCCATGGCGCTGCCTACAAAGCTACCCCTTGTGTCCTCCGTGAATTGGGAGCGGAAGTTATCGCGTTTGGGAACCAACCCAATGGTACTAACATTAACGGCGAATGCGGTTCCATGTATCCAGAAAAGATGTGCCGAGCGGTCCGCGATCATGGCGCCCACCTCGGTATTGCTCACGATGGCGATGCCGATCGGGTTCTGCTTTGTGACGAAAAAGGAGTATTAATCGACGGAGATGATATTCTGATGATCGCTGCAACCGACATGCTGGAACAAGGTCAATTGGCTCGAAAAACAGTGGTCGCAACAGTGATGAGCAACGCAGGATTGGATCACAGTATTCGATCTCTTGGGGGTGAAGTCGTCCGGACCTCAGTCGGAGACAAGCATGTCATTGATGAGATGCTTCGGCACGGTTATAACCTTGGTGGGGAACAAAGTGGACACATGATTTTTCGAGACTATGGCACCACTGGAGATGGTCTCGTTTGTGCACTGCAAATCTTGCGCATCATGAAGGAACGGAACGCGACACTTTCAAAACTCGCGCATTGTTGGACGAGGTTCCCTCAGATCGTCGTGAACGTTAAAGTTCGAGAGAAAAAACCGTTCGAAGAATTGGATGGGCTGCCTTCACTCGTTCAACAGGCCGAACTCGCCGTCCAAAAGGATGGGGGTCGGTTGTTGTTGCGCTACTCAGGAACTGAACCCAAAGCTCGCTTATTAATTGAAGGTCGTGATCTCGAGAGTCTGAAAATTTGGAGTTCCCTGATCGCGGATCAAATCAAACACCATATCGGGGCTTAACCGCCGGTAATTCTAGCATCCAACAAACGACCAACCCGTTGCAAGGGCAGACGGAGATCCAAGGATTCACTCCTCATTTTTTCACGCCCGACATGACCATCTAGGAACAATGTGGAAGCTGTGTCCCTGTGCCTAAAATGGGTCGTCGCTTCAAATTGGCTTATATAATAAAACTCCTCCAGCATCGGGTTCGTTGGCGAGGCAGGTGGTTGAAACGTATTTATTTGTGCCGAGTCCGCGAATACAGCTAATCCACTTGGGTTTAGAAATTCTTGGATGTTTCGAGCTGGGTGTTGAGCACTTGCTGAAAGGATTAGGTTGTATCCGTAACCATAGGAAACACCCGTTGCCTTTCTTTTAAACTCACGCAATTTGATATTCAAAGCGGGACACGTCTCGACTCCTCTCGCGGTTCCGTAACGAGCTAGAGCACCTTGGCTGGCATCAAAACGACGAGTGCCTTCCGATCCTCGTTCAATCCAACCAAACCAATAATGATCCCCGCCGTTGGTCGACGCACCTCGGTAGCGGAATGTTCGCCCATCGTGATCATCCCAATAAAGTTGGGCTGCTAACCCCATTTGCCTCAAGTTACTAAAGCAAACACTGCCGTCTGCAGCACCCTTCCCTTGCTTGATCGCATGAAGTAACAATCCTGACAAAACCATGATCAACGCGATCACAACCAACAATTCTAACAGGCTGAAGGCCATTCGATTGGCTTCAGCTCTTTTGATCTCGAATCGTGTGTTGCCGCTAAAGATCATCAAATTCTGGGGGATTGAGCCTTTCTGGATCCAGCGAAAGCGACCAATCCGAAAAGTGCCAATAAACTTACTGTAGTAGGTTCCGGCACCGCAGTGATGCCGTCGATTTCCACATGGCCAGCGAGGACGTCGATTCGAACGAAACTAACCGCCCCAACATAGACGGATTCACCCGAACTATTCCTTGCCCAACCAAGGTCAAAGCCTGTTCCACCTGCAGACCCCGCATAGAGGGAGCGTATTCCAGAAATGTCCTTCCCTGCAAAATCAACTGCCGTCAGATTTGGATTCGCGACCTGATCGAATCTTCCAGATCCATCGGTCGGGTAATATGTCACTAAGCTAGGAGCTAGAGACGGCGTGAGTTCAAAAAACGTTATTCCATCCCCACTCACGGATACTCGCGAAACACCGGGAGTGCTGGGATAAACGCTCCCATCGGTAATCCCACCTCCTGCATAATCTCCATTGGTGATGACAAAAAACGAATTTCCGAAAACGGAAAAATCCATACCAAAAGGATTCTCGGGATGATCGTGAAACGGTTCATCCAATTGTAAAGTCACGAAACCACCTGCACCGATAGAAAGCAGTTGGGTGGGTAGATAAGGACCGTTAAAAGGATCAACCGGTCCTCCAAAAGGGCCTTCCGTCACTCGGGATGACACCCCGATCACGGATGAACTGTTTGTGTAACTTTGGGTGAAACCAATCCCCGAATGATAATCGAGAACTGCCCGAACCGTGTTTTCACCAAACAATACGGAAGTGGACGCGAACCACGACAAAAGAACTACTAAACGACTTGTCTGCATTATTAACCTATTTTAATTAGCCTGCTTTCTGGGCCGATCATGTGTGGGAGGACAGCCCAAGGTTAAAAAGCAAACGCCTTCAAACCCCGGAAACAGAGAATGAAGGCAAATTCAATGCCCTCCCCCATTCCACATGGGCGAGGACTGGCCCCATCCTTCTCTTTGACGGAGAAGTGAATCGATCAAGTATTAGTTGATCAAAATCAGATGAGCACAGCCTGATTGATATACTGACTTGTGGGCTTCGTACCTTGTCTCCGCCTTCCCAATTTTCGAAAAAATCAGTGGCATTGGAGATTTGTAGCCCATCACAGTGGCGTAACCGTCCTCGATTCACACGAGGTTCCCAATATTTGGCTGTGGTAAAGTTGAACGAAGAGTTCAACAATTATCAAAGAACTGGAAGAGCTTGCAAATCACAGTCCTCCAAAGCAAGCGGATTTTAACCGCTTTTTGCTGAGATCACTGCCGCCCTAGCATTGGTCAAACTTGTTCGGCAGAAACTACTCGAAGTAATTCATCGACAGTAGTCAACCCTTGGATCACTCGATCCAGGCCGCTTTGCCAAAGAGTCCTCATCCCCTGCCCTACGGCTATTTGTTGCAACGTTCTGGTAGGAAGTTTTTGTAGGATTGCATCTCTTAAAACCTCATCGGCAATCAACATTTCTGTGAGAGCAGTTCGGCATCCAAAACCTGTGTGGAGACACTCTGAACAACCCTCCCCCCTCATGAACACTGCGTTGGCGAGAACATCAGAGGGAATCATGTTCAGCAAGGAGGCTTCCGGCTGATATCGTTGGGCGCAATGTCGGCAATTGTTCCTAATCAGGCGCAACCCCACTACTCCGATGATACTGGACGAAAGCAAAAATGGCTCGATCTCCATATTGATCAACCGAGCGAATACACCGCTGGTGGTTCCACTATGGATGGTGCTGATCACAAGGTGCCCCGTCAAACCTGCCTGAACCGCGATGGAAGCTGTTTCGGCGTCCCGGATCTCGCCGATCATAATCACTTCGGGATCCTGCCGCATCAATGAACGCAGAGCGATCGGGTAGGTGAACTCGCGGGCACGATTGACCTGCGCCTGACTCACCATAGGGAGATGGCATTCGACAGGATCCTCCACTGTGCTGATGCTGACGGTGGGTCCGGCACGTTGAGATAGGTGATAAAGTGCCGAGTAAATTGCTGTGGTTTTGCCTGAGCCTGTAGGGCCAGTGAGTAGGATTAATCCACTGGGACGAGTCAACAAGTGAACAAAGCTCGCCAACGAATCGGGATCAAATCCCAGAGCATCTAAATCGAAACTCCGTCGTCGAGGATCAAAAACTCTGATTACAATTTTTTCGCCTCGCACTGTCGGGAACACGGATAACCGCAATTCCGCTCCACCTAGCTCAGGGTCTGCGGGAATATGACCTTCCTGTGGTAGATCTGTTTGGTAGCTGATGAGGTCTGCCATAACTTTCAACCTACCAGAGACCTTTTCGAGTAATCCGAGCGGTAAGTGAACCAACTCAGTGAGAACCCCGCTCAAGCGCACACGAACCACCAAAGTGCTTTCCCATGGTTCAATGTGGATATCGCTTGCGCCCGACTCCAGCGCATCGTGGATGATGTAGCCTACCAATCTTCCAATCTCAACGTTCTGAAAATCAGAAAGGGACTTGAGATAATTTGTAGTCTGGGTCATTTCCTTTTATTAATCGGATGCGGGCTTTCAAAAAACGATTAAACCTACCCCATTCTTTCCTCCAACTCGTCAGGATGAAACGTCAATTGTGCCATACAGTGTGCGTTTTTCTCCTTTCTACCGTAATCTTGTTTCCGTAATAAAACAATCAGCAATGGATCATCCGCTCCTACGTCGGCTTTGCCACACCTCGGAACCGACCTCAGACGGGTTACTTTCTGCTTTTCTCGATTATATTCAGGAAAAAAAGATCGAGCTCTACCCTGCTCAAGAAGAAGCCATCCTAGCCCTATTCGAAGGCCACAATGTAATCCTGAATACCCCCACTGGATCGGGGAAATCCCTAGTGGCTGCGGCTCTCCATTTCCTCTCCATCGCGCAAGGTCGGCGATCCATCTATACGTGTCCAATTAAAGCACTCGTTAACGAAAAATTCCTAGCTCTCTGTAAGGATTTCGGACCTGACAATGTTGGACTGATTACTGGCGATGCGACTGTTAACCGCGATGCCCCAATCCTCTGCTGCACTGCGGAAATTTTGAGCAATATGGCTCTTCAGGAGGGTGATTCCGCGAAGATTCATGACGTGATCATGGACGAGTTTCATTACTATTCCGATCGCGATCGTGGGGTCGCATGGCAGGTGCCCCTATTGATATTGGGGCAATCCCGTTTTTTGTTGATCTCTGCAACCCTTGGGAATCTGGATTTTTTCTCTCGTGAGCTTACTCAACGGAATTCAAAAACTACAACCATCGTTCGGTCTTCAGAACGCCCCGTGCCTCTGATGTTTTCCTACACCGATATTCCGTTGGAAAAGACGCTCGATCAATTACTCCAGAACCACCAAGTTCCAGCCTACATCGTGAATTTTACCCAGATGGAAGCTGCGCAGACTGCTCAAGATCTATTGAGCCTAAACTTCTGTTCCAAAGAGGAGAAAAATTCACTCTCAGTCGCCACAGCTGGATACAAATTCACGAGCCCCTACGGCCCTGAAATTGCGAAATTACTGCGAAATGGAATCGGACTTCATCACGCCGGATTGTTACCTAAATATCGAGTGCTTGTTGAAAGCCTCGCCCAACAGGGTTTACTCAAAATAATCTGCGGAACAGATACCTTAGGAGTTGGGGTCAATGTCCCCATAAGGACTGTAATCTTCACGAAACTTGCAAAATACGATGGCCATAAAACTGCATTGCTGACAGCTCGCGATTTTCATCAGATTTCTGGTCGCGCAGGGCGCAAAGGTTTCGATCATATCGGCTATGTTATTGCCATGGCTCCCGAACACGTGATCGAAAATCTGCGTCTCGAACGCAAAGCCGGAGGAGATGAAAAAAAACTCAAAAAGATGGTAAAGAAAAAGCCTGTCGAAGGCTCGATCAACTGGAGCGAAGAGACCTTTCAACGGCTGTTAAATTCGCCACCTGAACCGTTGGTTTCACGTTTTCAAGTAACCCATGCAATGCTTCTGAATGTGTTGTCCCGACCCTCAGATGGGTGCGAGGCCATGCGCCGACTCATCCGCGCTTGCCACGAAACCCTCGCAGGCAAAAAACAACTGCGCGATAGAGCTTTTCAACTCTTCCGAGCACTGCATGAGAGGCAAATTCTCGAAGTTCTTCCGGAACCATTAACCACGGGAGCAAAGGTGAGGGTCAACCTGAATTTACAGTCAGATTTTTCCCTCAACCAAACCCTTTCACTTTACCTCCTCGATACCCTTAGACTCCTCGATCGCACCAATCCTGATTATTCACTAGATGTTCTGACCCTAGCTGAATCGATTGTGGAGGACCCCGATATCATACTCCGCAAACAACTCGATCGAATCAAAACGGCGAGGATGAATGAAATGAAGGCGGAGGGCATCGAATTCGAGGAACGAATTGCCAAATTGGAGGAATTGGAATACCCAAAACCAAATCGGAAATTCATTTATTCCACATTCAACGAATTCGCTGCAAAGCATCCATGGATTGGACAGGAAAACATTCGACCAAAATCGATCGCTCGGGAGATGTTCGAAAACTTTCTGTCGTTCGCCGATTATGTTCGGGATTATGAACTCCACCGTGTAGAGGGGGTATTACTCCGCCATCTTACCGGTGTATATAAAGTTTTGGTTCAAACAGTCCCGGGAATTGCGCGGACGGATGCATTGGAAGAAATGATTGATTATCTTCACTCGCTGCTAAAAGCGGTCGATTCCAGTTTACTTGAGGAGTGGAGTCGCCTTCGGGATCCTAATTACCAACCTAAAACGATTAATACAGCCGAACTCAAACCTACAAATTCTCACCTCGCCCCCGATATCACGCGAAACAAAGCTCAATTCACTCAGGCAGTTCGCAACCGCATTTTCACCGCTTTACGTTCCCTTGTTTCGCAAGATTATGAGAGTTTCATCGCCAATTTTTCTAATACTATCGACGGAAACGGGACAGATTGGAATTTGGAAAGGATTGGTGAACTTTCGAACAATTACCATCTGAACCATGACCGAATCCGCCTCGACCCTGCTGCACGAAGTGCAATAAATACACGAGTCCAGATTTTGAAGGATAACTCAGCATGGTTGGTCGAACAGATGTTGATCGACACCGAAGAGGAGGATGCGGACCCATGGTCCCTTGTTTTTCGAGTAGATCTGGCAATTTCAAAAGCTAATCAATTTCCTGATTTACAACTCTTGGCTTTCGGCAGGATAGACGATCAAGTTGATCACGATTTCATGGCACAACATGAAGGATCTAACGAACCAACATAGACCTTCTTTCTCGGAGGCATTCTGGTTTTGGTTGAAACTCGGATTCATTAGTTTCGGCGGCCCATCAGGCCAAATTTCACTTATCCACGAGGAACTGGTTGCAAAGCGTCAATGGATCTCAGAGTTTCAGTTCATTCGCGCTCTGAATTTTTGCATGTTGTTACCGGGTCCTGAGGCGCATCAATTGTCGATTTATATCGGGTGGCTTCTCCACGGAATCAGAGGCGGAATCATTGCTGGGGTCTTTTTTGTAATCCCATCGGTTCTGATCCTCGGAGCGTTGAGTTGGTTATATGTCCTTTACGGTAATGTAACTTGGGTGATCGCTTTATTCGTTGGAATTAAACCAGTCGTTGTGGCAATCGTGGCCACTTCTGTGGCTCGCCTCGGGAGGAAGGCATTTCGTTCCAACCTACTCTGGATGGTTGGGGGAATATCTTTCTTCAGTCTATTCGGTTTTGGGATTTCGTTCCCATGGGTAATCCTTGGAGCCGCAGTGATTGGTTGGATTGGCGGCCGTTTCGCACCCACACAGTTTACCTTGGGAGATTCGCCAAAAGAACAAAGTCCTGATTCCCTTCATTCCTCACACAAAAGGAGCCAAACAATTCTCGGTTTTGGTTCTCATGCCCGGAGAGTATTGATCATGGGACTCTCGATTTGGTGGGGTCCAGTCATCCTATTAACGGCGTGGCTTGGAAAAGATCATTCCGTAGTGCAGGAAGCAGTTTTTTTCAGCAAGGCAGCAGTGGTTACATTTGGAGGAGCGTATGCGGTATTACCTTATGTTTCACAGCAAGCCGTGGAGAGCCATCATTGGCTGAGTGCATCTCAGATGATGGACGGTTTAGGCTTAGCGGAAATCACTCCGGGTCCTCTGATTATAGTTCTACAATTCGTTGGATTCTTAGGCGCGTATGCAAATCCTGGAGGGTTGGCCCCATCAATCTCTGGTTTTCTGGGGGCGCTTGCAACAAGCTGGACCACCTTCGTCCCCAGTTTCATCTTCATCTTTCTCGGGGCACCTTGGGTCGAACGTTTACAAGGTCAACCTAGGTTGAACGCCGCTCTTTCCGCAGTCACAGCGGCAGTGGTGGGTGTTATTTTGAATCTTGGAATTTGGTTCGGGTGGCAAGTTTTTTACTCCGCTCACCACGGCGTTCATTGGTTCTCATTGGGAGTCGCAGTTTTGGCATACATTTCATTAACCCACCTGAAAATGAATTTACTGAAGGTTATTGGAACCGGCATGATTCTCGGATTGGTGAATTCTTATTTTTTATGAATTATATGAAAAGGCACCCGTGCTATCGTTTTCCAAAAACGAGATCTTTCCTTTTTGTTGCTGGGTTCACCTGCTACTCTGCCGACCGTGATTGAGTTCCTTCAACAAATCATCAACGGCGTCGGCCTCGGAGCCATTTACGCTTTGATAGCCCTCGGTTACACGATGGTTTATGGAGTATTACGTTTCATAAATTTTGCCCACAGCGACGTGTTCATGGTGGGAGCTTTTTCTGGTTATTTATTCTCTCGGTTTTTCCAAATCGAATCCATCTTCGGAGGAGTTATGGTAATGATCCTTTCGATGGGGTTATGCGCGTTACTTGGAATGACAATCGAGAGGTTGGCTTATCGCCCATTGCGCAATAGTTCAAAACTGAACGTTTTGATAACCGCAATCGGAGTCTCACTTTTCCTTGAGTATAGTTTTCAGATCAAGCTTACAAAACCGTTATTGTTCCCTGCCCTGTTTCCTGTGAAGTCTTTCCTCTTACCCGGTGGAATAATCCTTTCGAGCACGCAAATCCTTGTTATTGGGATGACTCTTTTTCTTATCGTCCTTCTCCAATACATCGTCCTTTACACCAAGATTGGGACAGCGATGCGTGCAGTTTCATTTAACCCCACTGCTGCTTCGTTGGTGGGAATTAACAACGACGTTGTGATTTCCTTCACTTTCGGTCTTGGTTCAGCATTGGCAGCCGCTGGCGGCATTCTCTACGCTTTAAACTATCCCAGTATCGAACCGTTGATGGGAGTGCTCCCTGGGTTAAAGGCATTCGTAGCAGCCGTTGTCGGGGGTATCGGAAACATCCCAGGAGCTGCCCTCGGCGGCCTTCTTCTCGGCGTCATAGAAACCTTTGTTAACGGCAGTCCATACTCAACCTATACCGATGCGATTGCCTTTATCCTGCTCATTTTTATCCTTATTTTCCGTCCCGCAGGACTTCTAGGGAAAGTAACCGTCGAAAAAGTCTGAGATGCAGCATCGTCCAAAAACTTTTTTAATCGGCGCACTCGCCTGCGCCCTTGGCACGAGTTTTCTAGCCCCTTATCTCAATCCCTACTACCTCGATGTAATCCTCACTGTGGGGATCAATATCGTCCTCGCGGTCAGCTTGAATCTTGTTAACGGATATACAGGCCAATTCTCCTTGGGTCATGCGGGTTTTATGGCCATCGGTGCCTATGCCTCTGCGGCGTTCACCCTGTTCGCGGCTCCAGCGATTTTTCCTAATGCAAACGGGTGGGTCACCCAAGCAGTTTTTTTTCTCGCCCTTCTCCTTGGGGGTGGGATTGCAGCCGCTGCAGGAATCGTCGTTGGTGCACCATCACTTCGACTCAAAGGCGATTATTTAGCCATCGTGACGTTGGGATTTGGAGAAATTATTCGAGTCCTCTTGCGCAATGTGGATTCTCTTGGAGGAGCTCTGGGGTTAAATGGCATCCCATTTTACACCAACCTCTTTTGGGTAGCTGTGTGGGCTATTCTCACAATTTACGTCGTCCTTGCACTAGTTCACTCCACATTTGGGCGCGGTTTCCTTGCTGTCCGCGACGATGAAGTGGCCGCTGAAGCGATGGGGATTAACACAACGCGCTACAAGATCATCGCTTTTGTCGTCAGCGCATTTTTTGCGGGCATCGCAGGTGGTCTTTACGGTCACTTGAAGTCCTCGATTGATCCAAAAGGATTTGATTTCATGCGATCCATCGAGATCGTGGTTATGGTGATTCTCGGGGGGATGGCGAATACTCGTGGCGTTATTTTGGCCGCGATTCTCCTCACCCTGCTTCCCGAGGTTCTGCGCCCTGTCGCAGAATATCGAATGGTGATTTATTCCCTTCTATTAATCATCCTGATGCTCACCCGACCCCAAGGGCTATTTTCCTTTCGCTCCAATCGTCCTTCTGTGCGCACGCCATGAATTGCCACCTCCTAAAACTCGACGCCTGCACAATCAGATTTGGTGGACTTACAGCGGTTTCAAATCTCGATTTTCAGATCAAAGCCAACGAACTCGTGGGTTTGATCGGTCCTAATGGAGCTGGAAAAACTACGGTTTTCAATTTGATTACTGGCGTGTATCAGCCTACCGAAGGAAGGATCGAGTTTGATGGTCATTCAATTTCTCGTTTAGAGCCCTATCAGATTACGAGCCATGGAATCGCTCGCACATTTCAAAACATTAGGCTTTTTCCATCCCTCAGCGTCTTCGACAATGTCCGTGTGGCCTTTCATCTCCACCTTTTGAGTGGAGTTTCTCATGCGTGGTGGCGTGGCAAAGCGTTTGCTCAAGAAGAAAAAGAGGTCTCCGACCAAGTGATGGAGCTACTCCGCATTTTCCAATTAGAGAATCATCGCGACCTTTTCGCAAAAAACTTACCCTACGGCGACCAGCGCCGATTAGAAATCGTCCGTGCATTGGCAACCCGGCCAAGAATGTTGCTTCTCGATGAACCTGCTGCCGGAATGAATGCGACTGAAAAACTTCAACTCATGAACCTCATCCAGTTCGTCAAAGACAAATTCCAAATCTCTGTCCTGCTGGTCGAGCACGATATGCAAGTGGTGATGGGGATTTGCCAACGTATTGCTGTATTGGATTACGGCATCAAAATCGCTGAGGGATCACCGGATCAAATTCGCTCGGATCCAAAGGTAATCGAAGCATATCTTGGTGAGTAAAATGCCCGAAATCCAAGCCAATCTTCTGGAGTTGCAAAATGTCGTTGTGACTTACGGCGTCATTAACGCCCTTCAAAACGTCAGCCTCAATGTTTCTAAAGGTAGCATCGTTACGCTCCTCGGCGGAAATGGCGCTGGGAAGACTACCACTCTCCGAGCGATTTCCGCCCTCGTCCCCGTCAAATCAGGCCAAGTGCTTTATCAAGGAGAGGAAATAACCAACCTTAAGGCGCATCAAATCGTCAGTCGAGGTCTGGCTCATGTTCCTGAGGGACGAATGGTTTTCTCTAATCTAACCGTGTTGGAGAATCTGCAGATGGGTGCCTATCTGCGCAAAGATAAGAAGAAGATTAAGTCCCAACTCGAATTCGTCTTTACAACCTTTCCAAGACTCCAAGAGCGGGCGAAGCAAATCGCAGGAACTCTATCAGGAGGAGAGCAGCAAATGCTGGCAATCGGCCGGGCGCTGATGAGTGAACCTCAGTTCTTGATGCTGGATGAACCCTCGTTAGGGATCGCACCACTATTGGTAAAAACGATTTTCGAGAAAATTGTGGAAATCAACCGCGAGCAAAAAATAACGATTCTACTCGTGGAACAAAATGCTAACCTCGCCCTCGAGATTTCCGACTACGGATATGTTTTAGAAACGGGAAGGATCATTCTCCAAGACCGATCTTATTCCTTAAGGAACAATCCCGATATACGGAAAGCCTATTTGGGTGGCTAGCCCATCTTAGATGGACTAAGCACCCGGACGAATTAATAACTCCTCAATCACGGCGCGAGCAGGGAGGTTGACGGCTAACATCACGCATCGGGCGATATCATCGGATTGCATCATTCGAGCGCGAGCCACCATGTCAGGAGGGTTCGGCCGGCGGGCTAACAAATCCGTGTCGATGTCACCGGGTAAAATAGCACAAGCACGAATCCCATTAGGACGTTCCTCAGCGTTGATCGCTTGGGTCAACCCCAGAACTCCGAACTTCGACATGGAATAGCCGGGGCCTGCCTTTGGACTCGCCTGACGAGCTGAATCAGAAACAATATTCACGATCGTTCCTGAACGACGTCGGCGCATTTGTTCGAGGAACGCCTGAACACAATAATAGCTCCCGTTCAGGTTCGTGTTAATCATCTCGTGATAGTCCGATGAAGCAAGCACTTCGAGACTGCGCCGAGGGACATTTGTGCCAGCGGCATTCACCAGCACCTCAACCTCTCCAAACGCACTTAAGACTTTTTTTCCAGCCATCGCGACCGCAGATTCAGAGCTAACATCGCAAGTGACCAGCAGACATTGATCTGAGTGTGCACTTTGTTTTGCGGTGTCTTCCAAACTCTCAGATCTTCTACCCAACAAAGCGACTCTCCAACCTTCTCTCAGTAATTGGATTGCACATGCACGCCCCACTCCACTCCCAGCCCCTGTAACAACAGCGTTTTTTATCATAAATGAAACTCTAAACAGGCTTCAAATCATGCCCCAAACCTCCGACCTCGATCCAACTGCGATCTTCAACAGACAGCACTGCGGCATCCATGATTCCTTGAACCATTGCACCTTCGAAAAACGAGGGAGAACATTGTCGTTGGTTGCGGATGGCGTCGATGAACTCGAAACTTTGGTCGTAGCGAAAACTGAAGAGTGGATCACCCGCCATGGCATCGCGAGGGGACCCAGGCCACTTCAAAAACTCTTGTGGAACTGAAATTTTGCTCAGGGATTTATCGCCCTTTTTAGAAACCTGCAATTGATGGGGATGCTCAAGTTGAAACACTATCGAACCTTCACTCCCATTAACTTCGACATAATCTTGGCTGGCAGCACTTTCTCCACGGCCGGTCGCCACTTTGCTGCTCTCCAACACTCCCGAGGCTCCCACTTTGTAGTCAGCCAGAATCGTGACCCAGTCCTCGAGATCCGAAGGTTTGCCATCACGCAAATCATGAAAGCGTTTGGTATTCGCGACCAACCGATCCATTTCTCCAATCAGGAACTGGGCGTAATCGATGCGGTGAGAGAGCATATCGCCGAGCTCGCCAGTGCCGGCCAATTTCTGGACTTGCCGCCAACCGATATTGCGAACACCCCAATCCTGCAATCGGCAGCTACGGAAATGGTAAGGTATTCCGACTGCTCCTTTTTGAATCAAGTGTCCCATGTAACGCATCGCGGGAACGAATCGATAAGTGAACGCCGTCATGTGACGAACATTCGCACGCTCAGCCGCAAGATACATAGCTCGCGCATCCCCATAATTCATTGCCATGGGTTTTTCGCAAAAAACATGCTTGCCCGCTGCTATCGCGGCTAGAACTAATTCTGCATGAACTATATTTGGCGTCGCAACGATGACCGCATGGACGTCATCCCGCTTCATTACATCGTGGTAGTTGCTATAAACTGCATCCAACCCTGTTTGACTTTTCGCTCGCGATAAAGTCGCAGGATCCGTGTCGCAGAGTGCCACTACGGCGACATCTGGGCACATTGCTAAACCCGGAAGGTGATTCTGTAGTGAGATTCCGCCGCAACCAATGAGGGCAAGGCCAAGTTTACTCATCTGTTTATAATAAAAATAAAACAGGGACGACTTTGTGTGCCGTCCCTGTTTCGAAATGTTAGTCTAGACCTTCACCCACTGCCGGCTCTTTGCGGATTCTTCGACAGCCTCCAAGACGCGTTCATTTTTTAAACCATCTTCGAATGTCGGATGCACCGATTTTCCGTCCATTACCGCTTGGACAAAATCCGCAATGGTATGAACAAAGGTATGTTCGTAACCGATGATGTGTCCAGGAGGCCACCAGTTGCCAACAAACGGATGCGTTCCTCCGCCTTGGGTCACCAAAATATCTCGGAACCCCTGCCGATCCTGAGGGTTTGTATTGTCAAAATACTTGAGGCGATTCATGTCTTCGAGGTCGAATTGTAGCGACCCCTTGGATCCATTGATTTCAATTGAAACGTGGTTCTTTCGGCCTAAAGCGAACCGAGTAGCTTCAAGATTGGCTAGTGCGCCGTTCTGAAAACGGCCGATAAACATCGCTGCATCATCCACAGTTACTTTGCCCATTTTTTTACTGCCTTTGGCTCCGAGACCGTCCCCTTTCCCGCTCTGATCCATCAGCGGACGTTCTTTAATGAATGTATGCATCAATCCACAAACCTCTTTGAATTCGCCGACGAGGTAGCGTCCTAAATCGATGATGTGGGCGTTGATGTCTCCATGGGTTCCACTGCCAGAAACACCCTTTTGCAAGCGCCAAACTAGAGGAAATTCAGGGTCAACGATCCAATCTTGGGCATAGCGGGCTCGGTAATGGAAAATTTCACCTAGCGAGCCTTCATCAATCATTTTTTTTGCCTGAGCAATCGCAGGGATCCGACGGTAGTTATGGCAGACCATGTTAACCACCTTCGCTTTCTTAACCGCTTGGATCATCTCCTTACACTGAGCGACCGTCAGAGCCAGTGGCTTTTCACAAAGGATATGCTTCCCAGCTTTTGCTGCAGCGATGGCAATTTCGGCATGGGAATCGTTCGGCGTATTGATATCAACGATGTCAATGTCTGGACTGTTAACTACAGCCTTCCAGTCGGTTGATGCGTGCTGCCAACCCAGTTGCGCTCTAGCCGATTCCACCCCAGCCAAATCTCGTCCACAAATGGTGTGCATCTCGACGGAGGCAGGTAGATTAAAAAAATGAGGTGCCTGACGCCAAGCGTTGGAATGCGCCTTCCCCATGAATCGGTAACCGATCATGCCGACGCGAAGTGTTTTCGCCATACGATTCAAAGTATTGATTGAATTAGGTAACGCGGACTTTATAGTGTGCTGAGAAAGTCAAGTCAACGAACGACTTGTCAGTTCTAACTCATACGCCAACAATTAGGCGTGAAACTTTTTTGATCGGAGTGTTTTGCCTCCGATCGCCAGTATGCAGGTTCAATTACTCAAATCGAAAATCCATCGGGCCGAGGTGACTGGAGCCAGCCTTCAATACGAAGGCAGTATGACCATCGCTCGTGATCTCATGGAGAAAGTCGGACTGCTTCCGTACGAACGAATCCTGTGTAGTAATTTGGCCAATGGGCAAAGGTTCGAAACTTATGTTATTGCCGGTGAACAGGGCTCTGGTGCCATAGTTTTAAATGGTGCCACCGCACACCTAGGAAAAAAAGGTGACCGACTCACCATCATGTCGTTTGCATCACTGACTGCAGCGGACATTCCGACTTGGCAACCCCAAGTCATTGTTCTAGGTCCTGATAATTCCATCATCAACGAACGGGGAATCTAATACTCGCTCATGACCTATACCGCTAGCGAAGTAGCCGCGTTGATTGGCGGTCAAGTCATCGGAGATGGTTCATTGGTGTTGCACCGTTTAGCTCCGGTTGCCACTGCCCAACTCGGGGATCTGACATTCGCAGAGAACGAAATCTACTTCGAAAAAGCCCTCAAAAGTTCTGCTTCTGCCATCCTCATCGATTCCGAGGTGCACAATTGCACCAAGACTTGTATCCGAGTTCCAAAAGCGAGAGTAGGTTTTGCCAAAGTCTTGGCACTGTTTTTTCCAGAACCCAGTTTCCCAGCCGGGATTCACCCAACTGCAGTCGTAGATCCTTCAGCAAAAATCGATCCAACCGCCCACATCGGCCCCCACTGTACCGTGGGTCAAAATGTTGAAGTCGGACCCGGTGCAGTGCTCCGAGGGATGAACTTCATTGCTGCTGACAGTAAGATCGGCGAAGCGACACAAATCTTCCCAAACGTAACAATTTACGCTGGAACTCAAATTGGCAAAAGAGTTCGAATCCACAGCGGGGTAGTTATCGGCTCGGATGGTTTTGGGTATGTATTTGATGCCGGACACCACCTGAAGATCCCCCAAGTCGGAACGGTCATCATCCATGATGACGTTGAGATCGGTGCCAATACAACTATTGATCGAGGAGCTCTGGAGCCCACTGTCATTGGGCGCGGCACGAAGATTGACAATCTTGTACAGATCGCTCACAACGTCGTTATTGGAGAACACTCTATCGTCGTCGCACAGGCGGGCATCGCGGGAAGCACGAGAATTGGACGAAACGTAATCCTCGCCGGACAGGTCGGCGTAGCAGGCCATTTGGAGATTGGGGATCGAGTGACAGTCGCGGCCCAGTCCGGCGTAATGCACAATATTCCCGAAGGTCAAAAATGGTTGGGTAGTCCAGCCCAACCCGACCGAACCGCTAAACGCGTTATCCTTGCGTCTTTGAAACTTCCAGAGATACTTCAACGAATCGCAAAACTTGAACGAGATTCTCAACCCGACACCGGCCAAACCGAGTAAGTTCCTCAGTATAGAGACCGCCTTTAGTGCGATTCTGTTTCGGTGCTTTTTCTGGGGATTTTTGTTTGTCGTGGTGGGTTCGCGACCCTCGCCATCCGCCGAACGTCCACCCCCTATACTTAGAGAATTCCGAGGGGTCTGGATTGCTTCGGTCGGCAATATCAATTGGCCTTCACGGCCCGATTTAACATCAGGCCAACAACAACAGGAACTCATCGCACTTTTTGATGAAGCAGTCAGATCCCATCTGAACGCAGTGGTGCTTCAAATCCGACCCGCAGGAGATGCACTCTACGAGTCACGAATCGAACCTTGGTCCCAATACCTTACTGGAATCATGGGAAAAGCTCCCGTTCCATTTTACGATCCGCTGGAGTTTGCGGTTCGGCAGGCACATGCCCGTGGGCTAGAGTTGCATGCATGGATCAATCCCTATCGGGCAAGCATCCTGCCGAGGAAAACCCCGCTTGCCAAAAACCACTTAGCAATCCTTCATCCTGAATGGGTACGAACGTACGGAAATCATCTGTGGATGGACCCCGGAGTGAGTGAGGTTCAATCCCATGTAGTGAGCATCGTAACCGATTTGATCACGCGTTATGATTTGGATGGCATCCATCTTGATGACTACTTCTACCCTTACCCAGAAAAGACCACCAGCCAGACCATCTTAGCGTTTCCTGACGCAAACACTTTTTCGAAATACCAATCGAGTGGAGGAAAACTCGGTCGCAGCGATTGGCGTCGGCAAAATGTTAACTTGCTCGTCGAACGCCTCTACCGGGAGGTCAAACGATTAAAACCAGAAATCCGCTTTGGTATTAGTCCATTCGGAATTTGGCGCCCAGGCCACCCCGCCTTAATTCGAGGTCTCGACGCCTACGAGAGCATCTACGCGGATGCCAAACTATGGTTGAACGAAGGTTGGGTGGACTACATGAGTCCACAACTTTACTGGGGATTTGAAAATCAAGGACAGGATTTTGGAGCCTTGCACCAGTGGTGGCTCAGCCAAAACAAAAAACATCGGCATGTGTGGCCTGGACTCAACGCGGTCAAAGTTGGACAGGCTTGGAAGGCCGATGCCATCGCGCGCCAAATTCTCTATACGCGTCAGGCAGGAAGCGATTCAGGGGTAATTCTGTGGAATATTGGAAGCCTACAACGCAAAACGACTCAACTCTCTGACTTATTGCGAGACCGAACCTACCTCCAACCTGCTTTGCCTCCTGACATGTCGTGGGTTAACACGAAACCACCTCCCCCACCGATAGCTCACCTCTCGAAGGCAGAAGGAACGCAGTGGAAAATCATGTGGTCATCGGGCACTAATCAATCCCCAGCGCGATGGGTGTTTCAACATCGAGGTGGCAACGTCTGGACCACGGAGATTCTCCCGGCGATGAATACTTCCAAGATGTTTCCCACCAAACAGCAAATACCAAATGCGATGGCTCTCTTTGCAGTGAGTAAAGCAGGACATACCAGCAGAGCCACCATCGTCATCCCTTAACCAACAGTCGGATTCTCGGGTGGCGGCATTTGGCCTGGCGCGAGGATAAAACTTCCATTTTCTCGATTGAATTTCGGCTTCCTTCCATAGAGGACAACTCCCAAAGAATTCATAGGCTTGGCCGTATTGAATTTATAACCCAATGCCTCTAGTTCAGCGAGGATTTGGAGCCTAGTTAAAGCACGTCCATTCGTCATTTTCATGACAGCTGATTTGAGGGAAACCGGGTTGTTGCCCTGCCCTGTTGCACGTCCACGGGGCCTTCCTTGATACCCAAAAACCAACCCCAAAGCGGCATTAATTTCTGCTAATCGGGTTTCTAAGGATGATTTTTCCTTAAGGGGACTTCCAGAAACTCGAATTCCTACCAAAGAAACAGACATAAAAAGTGAGTAAGGAGGGTAGGTTTATCGTCGAAGACTTCATGCCTGAATTGATTCGTTCCGCCGAACTTTCCTTCTTTTCCCTGACCGAACG
>SXQI01000073.1 GCA_005793025.1 Verrucomicrobiales bacterium | reverse complement strand
GCTTCGAGCGTTACTTCAACTTCCTGATCAACTTTCAGGCGGGTGATATCTGCTTGGTTGATGTGTGCATTGATTACCATTGCGTTCAAATCCGCGATGGTGAGCACTTCAGTTCCGCTGTTGAAGCCTCCCGAACCAGAGACCGCCTGTCCCATCGAAACCGGGCGAGTTAAAATCGTGCAATCAAACGGCGCGATGATTTTGGTTTTCGTCAGTTGCTCCTCGAGAATTGCCAATTCACGTTGCGCCCGTTCCAGCGAGTTTTTTGCCAAGGCAAAATCCGTCCTAGTATTCTCGTAGTCTTGTTTAGGTAAAAGCCCACCCTTAAACAATTCTTCAGCCCGCCGAAAATTCCGATCCGCCTGTTCCAACTGCAGCTTACTGCGCTCAATATCCGTGAGGTATGAGGAACGTTTGTTTTGCAATTCCTTATCATCCAACGAAACGAGAATCGCACCTTTCTTGACATGATCACCCAAATCGACCGCCAGTTGGTCAATTTTACCGTTGATCTCCGGTTTGACTGAGACTTGTTCCGCTGGGCCGATTTCTCCTGCCGCGCTCACATTGAACCGAATATCTCGAACTTCGGCGATGGTCGTGCTGATCTGCTGCGTGTTCTGAGCAGGGACAAAAAACCCTTTAATTGCGGGCAATTTCGTCACCACAACCCAAACTCCACAGCCAAGAGCTGCGACTATGACAATCAATTTCTTCATTCCCAAATTAACTCTTTTCCCATGCGCCAACTTTTGCGAGACGAAAATACAACTCCACAATGCACGATCGATTCCAGTTTTAACAGGCTCGAGTATTGACTCCTCCAGAGCCGTAGTAATTCAAGGAGCTTTGTGACGATCCTCTCGTGCAGTAGAACAGCACCCAAATTCCGCAATCAGTCTGGATAACCATTCGGATGCGACTGGTGCCATTTCCAAGCCGTTTTCACAATTTCCTCTAGCTTAGGATACCGTGGTTTCCACCCCAATTCCCTCATGGCCTTAGATGCTGATGCCACCAACTTTGGAGGATCGCCAGCCCGTCGTGGTTTTTCCACAACAGGAATCGAGCATCCCGAAACGTTCTCACAAGTTTGGATCACCTCACGCACCGAGTATCCTTCACCATTCCCCAAATTAAAAAAACCTTGAGCACCCTTTTTTAGAGCCAGAATATGTGCCTCTGCTATGTCCACAATATGGATGTAATCGCGGATACAGGTTCCGTCCGCGGTGGGATAATCCGTCCCGTAGATCTCGCAGTGATTCGCCTGCCCCATCGCTACTTTCAGCACGTTCGGGATCAGGTGGCTTTCAATTCGGTGGTGTTCCCCGCACTGCTCCGAAGCTCCGGCAGCATTGAAGTATCGAAACGCTACAAATTCCAACCCGTGAATCTGCTGATACCACTTCAGCATCTTCTCGAACATGAGCTTGGACTCGCCGTAAGGGTTGATCGGATTTTGGGGAATATCCTCGGTCATCGGGACTTTTTCCGGCGGACCATAGGTCGCGCAGGTGGAGCTAAATACAAACTTTTTAACCCCAACATCCACCGCAGATTGAAGAAGCTGTAAGCCATTTCCAACGTTGTTATTGAAGTATTTGGCAGGGTTGGTCATCGATTCCCCGACCAACGCGTGTGCTGCAAAATGAATAACGGCCTCCGCTTTGCTCTCCCGCAAGGCGGGAATAATGACCGCTTTCTCGCCTAAATCCCCTCGAATGAACCGAGCTCGCTTGTCCACCGCCGATTCATGACCCTCTGATAGGTTGTCCACCACGGTGACCGTGTGTCCCGCAGAAAGTAACTCCTCTACACAAACAGACCCGATGTAACCAGCTCCACCCGTGACTAATACGTTCATTCGTTGAAAAGTAGGTGAACCCGATTCAATCCTCAAGGGGCTTGTGCCAAAGATTCTGACGCAACGCTTTGCTGTGTGAATTCACCAATGGCAACGTCGAAAGCTCCGCATCACTCACCCATCGTCCCGCAGGAATGCTCCTGTGCAATCGATCCACTTCCTTGCCATTAAGAATCTGCGGCGCGTAGAAATCCACCGTCATGCGGTAACGGGTAATCGTATGCTTCACCGTTCCTCGCAAGTCCCAACGAATGTGGGAACCCAATTCCTGTGCCAACCGCGCAGGGCCAATGCTTTGTGAATCAATCTCCCAAACCGGTAACTCCCAAAACCCCCCGTTCACTTCGTCCTCAGGGCGTTGCCGAACCAGCCATCGGTTTTCTTGTTGGATGACTGCGGCAACAAACCAGCGATGTGTCGGTTTCACGGTCGGCTCGAGATTTGGAATCTTGTCCACGCCCACTTTGTTAGAGGCACGGCAGCTCGATTTCCAAGGGCAATGGGCACAAATGGGCTGACGTGGCGTGCAAACCGTAGCCCCCAACTCCATGAGCGCCTGATTGAAATCCCCATGTCGCTGTAGTGGAGCAGAGGCTGAAAGCTCGGTCGCAACTTGCCAAAGTTTTTTTTGCACCGAAGCCGACTTTGCTGGTTGGGTTATCCCTAGAAATCTGGTGATCACCCGAACGATATTTCCGTCAACAATCGGCAGTGGGTGGTTGAAAGCAATGCTTCCGATCGCTCCTGCCGTGTAGCGACCGACACCCGGTAAGGAAAGCATTTCTTCCAGTCGATCTGGGAACCGGCCATCAAATGTGGCGAGAATCAACTGTGCTCCCTTCTGTAGGTTGCGAGCCCTCGAATAATAACCCAGACCCTGCCAAAGCTTTAACACTTCAGCAGGTTCCGCCTCGGCTAAAGCGGCGATTGTTGGGAAGGTTTTCATCCACCTCAACCAAAACGGAATCACTGTTTTGACTTGGGTCTGTTGGAGCATGATTTCCGAAACCCAGATGGCGTAAGGATCCTTGGTGCGTCGCCAAGGCAGATCGCGTGCGTGAAGGTCAAACCAACCTAACAAGGCTTCCAAGCGATCGTGAGGGATAGGAACAACGGCTTTGATCCCCACCAATTTAAGTGAGGCATTAGAAACAGAACAGTGGAAAAACTTCCGTGAAATGTCACGCCAGACTTGTCGTTTTTCCCAAACCAAACTAACTTTCGGCTTCGTCTAAAAACTATGTCATCCGAACAAGCCTCTCGCCTGCCACAACCATTAAGGACGTTCCTTGTCGATCAATTGCCAGTCCAAATCTATGCCGAGCAGGCCCACCTCGCGACTGCAGCGGCTTCCATGGTGAACGCCTATTTATCTCGGGTGATTGAAACTCAGGGATCTGCTGCTGTGATCCTTGCCACCGGAAATTCTCAAATCCAATTCCTACAACAATTGGTGGCACTTCGCGGCGTGGATTGGTCCAAAGTCACACTCTTCCACATGGACGAGTATCTTGGAATTACGGCCGACCACTCTGCCAGTTTTCAGAATTACATGTGCAACCGGGTCGAACGATTGGTGAGCCCTCGAGCATTTCACTTCCTCGATGGGGATTGCCTTCTGCCGCTCGATGAATGCCAGAGGTATTCCCAATTGTTGATGGCTCAACCGATTGACCTTTGTTGTTTGGGGGTAGGGGAGAATGGTCATCTCGCATTCAATGATCCGCCTGTCGCTCAAATCAATGATCCCCACTGGGTCAAATTAGTTAAACTCGATGACGCCTGCAAAATGCAGCAGGTTAAAGAAGGCCACTTTCCTTCACTGCAATCCGTCCCAAGGTATGCGCTCACGCTGACGTTGCCTGCATTGTGCAGTGCAAAAAAAATGATCTGCCTCTCACCTGAGAAGCGAAAAGCCATCGCCATTCGTACCGCGTTGGAAGGGCCGATTTCTTCCTCTTGCCCCGCCTCTGTCTTACGTCAGAATCCTCAGGCTTTACTGATGCTTGACACGGATTCGGCAGCGTTGCTGAGTTAATTGGTGTCGTCGAAATTGTCCGTTTCTTTGATCCGAATGGAGAAGCGTGCTTATTCGCCATTCTCAAATTCCAATCACTATGCACTGGACAGTCTCTGGGTTCCCTGTTCTCATCTTAGAAGTGACGGATCATTGGCCCCCCGAGAATCGGAGGTGAGTGCAGTCTATCTCTTGGGGTTGAAATAATCTCCATTTAGCTTATTGACTTGTGCCGTGCTTTTGCTAGGTTCCGTCCCTCTTTTATTGATTTGTCGATGAAAACGTATTTGCCGAAAGTGGATGATAACCAGCAGAAGTGGCATGTGGTGGATGCAGACGGAGCAGTTCTAGGCCGTCTCGCCGTCCAAGTTGCCGATGTTTTGCGGGGTAAAAACAAGCCCATATTCACCCCTCACATGGACACGGGCGACTTTGTTGTCGTGATTAACGCCGATAAGGTGGTTTTGACCGGTAAGAAGGAAGAAGCCAAGATGTTCATGAGCTACTCTGGTTGGAAGGGTGGCGAAAAATATACAAGTGTGGCTCAGGTGCGCGAAAAATACGCGGATCGCCTGATTACTCACGCGGTCAAAGGGATGGTGCCTAAAAACCGACTCGGCAAACAAATGCTCACCAAGCTTAAAGTTTACACAGGCGACAAGCATCCACATGCTGCTCAACAACCTGCTAAGCTCGAAATCAAACCCCGTTCCTGATAGTATATGGCTGAATCGACTGAATTTTTGGGCACAGGCCGTCGCAAAACTGCGGTAGCTCGCGTCCGTTTGTCCACCGGCTCCGGAAAAATCACCGTGAATGGCCGAGCAATGGAAGCATACTTCGTGGTGGATTCCCAGCGATTGCTGGTCCAACAAGCCTTGGGTTGTGTTGATGCCACCACCAAATTCGACGTTCGCGTCAATGTTGCGGGCGGCGGACCCACCGGCCAAGCAAGTGCTGTCCGACACGGCATCGCTCGCGCGTTGTTGTTGGCGGACGCATCCATGCGTCCTGCCCTCAAGGCGCAAGGGTTATTGACCCGTGATAGCCGTATGCGTGAACGCAAAAAATACGGCCAGCCGGGCGCGCGCAAACGTTTCCAATTCAGCAAACGTTAATCTTTCTTTGCACCTCTTCGCCCCGCTGCTTATACGCTCGCGGGGCGTTTTCTTTTTACCTGAACTTGACGTAACTCTGCATGAGTTTCTAGCTTAGTGGAATTCACTGGAATGAATTTGAAAATCAAAGTAGCGATTGTCGGTGCCTCCGGATATGCGGGAGAAGATTTGGTGCGCCTTCTGCTCACTCACCCCCATGCCGATCTAACCGCCGTAACGTCCAGACAATATGCGGGGAAAACCGTGGCGGAAATTTTCCCTAAATTTTCTCATTTCCCTAGAGCGCGAGCTCTGCGATTTGTAGAACCCAACGCTGAACTTCTTGCCGAACAGGCTCAGTTCGTTTTTCTCGCTTTGCCTCACGGAGTCGCGGCAGAATTTGCGGTCCCTTTGGTTCAGAAAGGGGTTCGTGTGATCGATTTGAGCGCAGATTTCCGAATCAGAAATCCGAGTGTTTATGAGGAGTTTTACGCACAAACCCACCCCGCACCGGAACTCCTGAGCCGATCGACCTATGGCTTGGCGGAGGTATATCGTGACGCAATTCAAAGTGCCCAGCTCATTGCCTGTCCGGGGTGTTATCCCACAAGTATTCTGTTGCCGATGCTTCCATTGATAAGGGCCGGCTTAGTCGATCCCAGCCAAATCATCGCAAATTCCCTCAGCGGCGTCACCGGGGCAGGGCGCAAATTGGAGGTCGATTATTTGTTCGCGGAATGTAATGAGAGTCTCCGTCCCTATGGAGTCCCTAAACACAGGCACTTATCCGAAATCGAGCAGGAACTAACCCTTGCTGCCGGTCGAAATGTAAGGATGCAGTTCACTCCTCACCTTGTTCCTGTAAACCGAGGGATTTTAACTACGTTGTGCCTTACGCCTACGACCGCGTTTGTGGATAATCCAGCCTCCTGTGACGTATTCGCTCGTCAGGTCCGTCAGGTTTACCAATCGGCCTATGCTGATTCCATTTTTGTTCGGCTCCTAGAGGGAAAAGCACTCCCTGATTCAAAGAATGTTGTCGGAACCAATTTTGTCGAAATCGGTTGGCGCGTTGATGTCCGTACCGGTCGTTTGGTTGTCATGAGTGCGATTGATAACATCGTGAAAGGCACGAGCGGCCAGGCCATTCAGTGTTTTAACATTGCCACCGGCCAACCTGAAGCTGCCGGCCTTATTTGAGATAAACCATGTCCAAGCCTTCTGCATTTAAAGTCATCCAAGGATCAATAGCAGCTCCCTGTGGCTTTCGCACCGCCGCCGTATTCTGCGACATCAAACGTCTCGGCACAGGTAAGGGTTCCAACAAAGGTCAAAAACGCGATCTTGCCTTAATCGTTTCGGACGTGCCGGCTATGGTGGCGGGAATGTTCACCACCAGTCAGGTTTGTGCGGCACCTGTCAAAGTTAGCATCAAACGTGTCGCCTCGGGTTATGCCCAGGCAGTGGTCGTCAACTCTGGCAACGCGAACGCTTGCACAGGTCGCCAAGGGATGAAAGATGCGGAAGAGATGACGCGAGCAACGGCATCCGCCTTAGGGCTCCAAACAGAGCAGGTGCTAGTCTGTTCCACGGGCCGGATCGGCGTCGCACTTCCAATGGCGAACGTGAGGCTTGGCATCACCGCCGCTTCGAAACTTCTCAATTCAAGTATTGAGAGCGCTCATCAAGTGACTGAGGCAATCATGACGAGTGATACTCGTCCCAAAACCATTGCTGTCGAATTTAATGTCGGCGGAAAAACTGTCCGCATCGGCGGCACCTGCAAAGGCGCAGGGATGATCCAGCCCGGGATGAGCCCCACCGGCGCACGTCCGGCTTCTGGTTTACATGCAACTATGTTGGGTTTCATCACCACGGATGTGCGCATCGAT
>SXQI01000072.1 GCA_005793025.1 Verrucomicrobiales bacterium | reverse complement strand
CCGCTGATCGGCCCGCCTCTGGGATCCAACATTACCACATAGCCCGGAAGGTCTCGGTTGGCGGAACCCAGTCCATAAGCTAACCATGAACCGATCGATGGGTATCCCTGAATGATCCGGCCGCTGTTCATTTGGAGCATGGCGGATCCGTGCGCGAATGAATCGGAGTAAAGCGAGCGGATTACCGCCAGCTTGTCCATTTTACTTGCAAGATGAGGGAGTGCATCAGAGCACCAGAGGCCTGATTTCCCATGCTGTTTGAAGGATCTTCGGCTTGCGAGTAATTTGCCGGGTTTGATATCCCGACGGCGTAGTTCTAGGTTGACCGTTTGCCCATCCCGTTTTTGCAACTCCGGCTTGTAATCGAACAAGTCCATTTGGGACGGGCCCCCGTACATAAAGAGGAAGATGCAGGACTTAATCTTCCGCGGAATGGGAGGTGGGATGACGACTCCTTGCGTTGCCGCCATCGCTGTGGATCCAAAAAAACCGTCCTGATCCAATAAGGCCGTGAGCGCGACCCCAGAAAAACCAGCACCCATCTGCCAGAGAAACTCCCGACGCGATCCGATACACCGTGAAGGGTCGTTGGAGTTATGACCAAATGGGTTCATTCTGGGAGCTATTGCTGGTCAGCTTAGCATTGAAATATTCTTAGTCCACATAGATCACTTCGTTCAGGTTCAGCAATAACAAGCAAAAGGATTTTAACCCATTTCGATCTGCTGAACTCGGTTGGGAATGAACGTCTGCAGGTGACGATTCGATCTCATCAGGTTTGGCGACCCATTCTTGGTTTCCGTTTCGAACTGAGAATAAATCCAAATGAACGGGAGCACCCCAAACACGGACTCCGACCTTGCCTTTACCGAGAATCGGTTGCGGATCAGATGCTTCCAATGTGGGTATTTTGGCTCCATTCATCCAGACTCGAACGACCGAACCGACACATTCGATCCGAAGGTTGAATAGCTCAGCCAATGGAATATCGAAGCGCGACGAAGCGAGTGTCTCCATTTTTTCGCCCTGACGTAAGATGGATATTTGTCGGAGCCTTGGTTCCAAGCAAACTTCGTAACCTCGTTGGTTTTTTCCTTCCACACTACTTCGAACCATTAGGGAGGCGGAATCAGTAGCTCGGTCCAACAGGATATTTGCCTCCAAGGTGACGTCTTCAGATTCATGATTTTTCCAGAGGGCAAATGGGCCGCGCAATCGTTCGACGGAGCTGATCCCTTCATAATTCGCGGACCAACGACCTCGGTGGTAGCCCCAGCTCCTAGTGGGACCGACTAGATAATTGGTAGGGTTTAGCTGTTCCATGTAACCCACAGAAAGGGATGATGGAACATCAGGTCGGAAGGTTAATCGGGACTGGATCGCGTTTGCAGCCGAAGCCTGTCGATGCACAAAACTCCGCGCAATCTTTCCCTCATTAGGTGTGGGGTTTCTTCCCAAAGCGAGGTGGTAGGCAAGTCGAATCCTGTCTTCCAGTTTAGGACTGTTCGCTTCACGAATCACCCGGTCTGCAAAGCTAGCGGCTTGTTGTTGGACAAAAGGATCGTTCAATAATAGCAAAGCCTGAGGAGCAACCGTAGTGATCGGGCGTTCGCCTAACGGTGAAGTCGTATTGCTATAATCGAAAACGTCCAACTCTGGCACGAGCATCGATCGTCGGACATAAGCGTAGATGCTTCGGCGTGATTTCTCTGTAACCGTGGACTGTTCCCAGTCCAACCCGGGCCGTGACGCACCTGCTAGCACTTCCCCTGCTAAATGGGGGAAGAAACCCCGACCACCCATCTTCGGGTTGAGCATTCCAGTGATGCTAAGGAACGTGTCTCTGATGACCTCAGCCTCGATGCGGCGGAGATTGGTTCGCCAGAGATAATCGTTGGCAGGATCGATTCTGTGAGCTGTGGAGTTTTCAGTTTTTGATGAACGCTGATAGGCATCGGAGAGCAGGATTGTTCGGTGCAATTGTTTTACAGACCAACCTTTCTCTACGAACTCTGCTGCCAACCAATCCAACAATGCAGGATGCGTGGGCGGGGTGCCTGCACGGCCAAAATCAGTGGTGGTCTTAACCAAGCCCGACCCGAAATGGTGTTGCCAAATCCTGTTCACCATGACTCGGGCGGTCAAAGGATTGCTGGGGCTAGAGAGCCAGTCCGCAAGTGCCAGACGTCGCCCACTCGAATTCATACCGGATCTTACAAACGCACCGTTCGGTTGAGCTCCACCGAACACGGTGGGGAATGTAGGCGTCACTTCGGCTCCAGGAGTCGAAGCGTTTCCACGAATCAAAACATGGGTCGGAGGAACGGTAGTTCCGTGCTCGCGAGCCGCCAACGCCCAAGAAAATGGGGGCGTTTGATCTTGGATGATCTTGAGTTTTTCTGTGATTTTTTTGCGCTCAGCTTCTTCAAGCTTACCTCCGAGCTCGACTTCTATCCCACGGACTGTCGCTTGATGTTTTAGTTGCCAAGTCTCAACTTCCTCCCGGGATGCGAGGGGAGCGTAGCTTGCTGAGTCCAGTGTGTAACGAGGGTTTTCGTAGGGTCGCACGTTCCTAAAAAATGCGAGCATTTTATAATAATCACTGTGTGAAATCGGGTCAAATTTGTGGTCATGACAGCGTGCACATCCCAAGGTCAAACCTAACATCGCAGTCCCCGTGGTCGAAAGGATATCGTCCAACTCGTCGAACTCCGCCATCCGCTTGTCATCGGGTTCATCATCCCAAACACCTAATCGTTGAAACCCTGTGGCGATGATGGATTCTGATGACACCTCGGGAAGTTCATCCCCTGCGATTTGTTCACGCACAAACTGGTCGTAGGGTTTGTCGGTGTTAAATGCATTGATCACGTAATCTCGGTAACGCCAAGCAAATGGCTTTTCACCATCGCGCTCATACCCATTGCTTTGAGCGTAACGGACAACATCCAACCAGTGGCGACCCCATCGTTCACCATATTCGTGCCGACTTAAAAGTTCATCAACCACCCTTTCAAAGGATGCTGGAGAATCATCTTTTTCAAACTTCACAAAATCCTCTGGTGTCGGAGGTAAACCGATAAGATCAAAAAAAAGTCTTCTCAAAAGTTCATGCTTCGTAGCCCGCCCGTTAGGCGTGATCGCCTTAGCCTTCAACTGCTGGAGGATGAATAGATCAATTGGACTCGCCCCTTCGGTCATTTTCTTTAGATGAGGTAGTGCTGGACGATTCACTGGTTGAAAAGCCCAGTAGGAACGATCCTGTTCCGTAATCTCGAACCCCCTCCGTGGAGAAGATTGTGTCGTGGCATCAATGGAAACCGGCCATGGCGCACCTTGGTTGATCCACTGCTCCAAATCCGCAATTTGCCGTGAGGAAAGTTTCTTGTTCTTCGGCGGCATCTGCAACTCTGGATCAGAGTAACGAACGGCTTTGATTAATAAACTATCTGCCGCGCGACCTGGAATCAGGGCTGGACCAGAGTCTCCCCCCTTGAGCATTGCCTCGGAGGAATCAAGTAACAACCCTCCCTTAACCTTCTCCGCTGTAGTGCTATGGCATGAGTAACACTGATCGACTAACAGAGGACGTATCCGCTTTTCAAAAAAATCAACGCCATCCTCCAATGATTCCAACGAGTGAACGGAGAACTGTGCGTTTAGGCATAACCCCAAACACCAAATTAACCCCATTACTCTATGGGAAATCGTTCGCATCCGAAATTAACGGCGGCTCGATATGGTCGATTGAACCGGCATGGAGTTGCCAAAGTTTTTGAAATCCTTAAAGGTCCACACGACTTTTTTGTCCGGTGTAATTTCGATGATTTGAGGATTGTCCGGACCTGCGTGGCAATTACCGAAAAAGGTATTTCCGTTCGGTAATCGTTCCGCCCGTGTCACCCAAGCCAACGTAATTCCCGGTAAATCCTTTTGCTCCACCTTCCAGACTATCTTTTTTTGCGGGGTTACCTCCAAAATGCTGTGTCCATTTCCGGATCCGATCAACGTGTTCCCGTTGGGTAACCGAGTGGCTGAAAAAAGTCGGTTGCCGAACCCTTCAGGTCCATGCCCCGGCTTGGATTCGCGTCCAAACATCGGAACTTCGAATTCCCAAACAACCAATCCTTTCGAGTCATATTCTCGAGCGACCCCGTCATCCTCATGAGCAACCAAATAATTGCCATTGGAAAGTTTTCGAACCAAACGAGTATCCGAATGACTGTTCCCTTTTTTAACCTTCAGGGCGATCTGATGTCTGATCACTCCTGCTTTATCGACCTCGATGATCCGGCACGGCCCGGACTCTGCAATCATCGTGAGCCCATTTTCTAAACGTTGAAACGCATGAACCTCCACGGACTTTCCAGCGTTTCCATTCATTTTTCCGGAATCATATTCCCAGACGGTTTTATGATTGGGAGTCACTTCCACGATTTTGTGCCAACCCTGCTGAAGCAAAATGTTCCCATTCGGTAAAATAGAAGCATCATGGATCGCACTGACCTTCATCTCCCATTCCAAACTCCCATCGGCAGCCACAATGGCAAGCCGTTGGGTCGAGTCATCTCCGGCAAGAAATCGTCGTGGCGCGCCGGTTTGTTCAGCAGCAGCTGAGTGAAGAAAATGGCATCCGCAACAGAGAAGAACAATCAACGTGAGGTTTTTCATGGATGGTTTTGTTTTGTATAATTAACGATTAATTACTGACTGGAAGCCATTGGAGTGTTCCCTGCTTGTTCTCGGAGTGCTCGTCGATTCGCAGCATAACGCTTGGCGAGTTCATCGGTTACCACACCAGCTAAAATGACTGCACCGATTATCGCGAATTCGAGATGCGTTGGGATGCTTAAGATGTTGATCGCATTGTAGAGGACTCTCATCACCCCCGTTCCGATAATTACGCCTAGAATTGTTCCCTCACCCCCGCGCAAACTACACCCACCAAGCACCGCAGCAGCGATAGCATACAATTCGTAAAACTCTCCTAGTCCAGAAGGTTGCACAGAATTGAGATCTAGCGAGAACAGAACACCCCCAACTCCAGCGAGTAAAGAACAGACCATATATGCGGCAATTTTGATTCGGTCCGTATTGATGCCACTATATCGGGCCGCAGTCTCGTTTCGACCTAGGGCTAGAAGGTAACGTCCCCACAAGGTTCGATTGAGAACCACAGCCGAAATAATCGAGACAATCAGGAGAATAAAAAACGGCACCGGAATCGAAAACCCTGACCCGATGGCAATTTTCCCAATCGCAAGAGAGCGGAGAGTCTCTTGGGTATTTCCGAAACCTTGGCTCTGATCCCCAGTGATAAACCGAGCCATGCCACGGTAGAGCAATAATCCACACAAGGTAACAACGAAGGGTTGTAGTCGGAGGCGAGTAATCAACAGTCCATGCCCCAAACCAACAAGGAGCGAAAGGAGTAGAACCGTCAATAGAGTCGCAGGAACACTCCATCCTTGCTGAGTCAGCAACCAAGCCATGAGCGATCCCGTTAAGCCAATGAGCGAACCAATAGAGAGGTCAATCCCTCCGGTGATAATTACGAAGGAGACTCCGATGCTAATGATGCCGAAAAGAGAAATCCACCGGATAAGATTTTCAAGATTATAGGCACTGACAAACTGCGGGTTCCGCAGAGCGGTGAAGCAAAACACCGCTAAAAACAAACCGAAGATGCCAAGAATTTTCTTCATGCTGCTTACTTTAGTTGGACGATTGGCGAAACAACGGAGTTTCCTGTAGCAAGTTGCATGATCGACTCCTCGCTGAGTTGATCGCGCCTCAACTCGCCTGCGATACGACCCTGGTACATCACCAATGCCCGGTCGCTCATCCGGAGGATTTCCTCCAATTCACTACTAACAAAGAGGATTCCAATCCCTTGTTTGGCTAATTCTTCCATGAGTCGATAAATCTCCTGTTTGGCCGCAACGTCGATTCCACGAGTTGGCTCGTCTAACAAAAGCACTTTTGGTTTCAAAGCCAACCATTTCGCTAGGACGACTTTTTGCTGGTTACCGCCCGAAAGGTGTTGCGCCAGTTGATCAATACTCGGTGTCTTTACATGAAGTTGCCGTGTCACGTTGTCCGCTTGGGTTCTGTCCTGGTTCCTGTTCAAGAATCCGCCTCGAGCATCTCGGCGGAGGCTTGCTAATGTGGCATTCTGGCCGACAGTCATTTCTAAAATTACCCCTTGGAGTTTGCGATCCTCTGGAACCAGTGCAAGACCTGCTGCGATAGCATCCCTAGGAGATTCAAGGTGTAGGCTCTGCTCATCTAATCGAATGATGCCTTCAACAGCACGATTGATACCGAATAAGACCTGCAATAATTCAGTCCGACCTGCTCCCACCAAACCTGCGATCCCCACGATTTCGCCGCTTTGTAAATGGAGATCCAATTTTTGTTGAGGGTTCGCAGCGGTTCTCAAACCCTTCGCTTCTAGCAAAGTCTTTCCAGACGAATGGTTAGTTCGCATCCGTCTATCCAGAGAGCGCCCAACCATCAGGCTCACCATGGCGTCGTGGGAAATCTGATCGTGAACTAAAATTCCTGCATTTTGACCATCTTTCAGAACCAAAACTCTGTCAGCCAAACGCTTCACTTCTCGAAGCCGGTGGCTGATATAAACAACGCCAACGCCTCCGAGCCGAAGGTTGTTAACCACCTCATAAAGCTGCTCCGTTTCGCCTTGGCTTAAGCTGGATGTCGGTTCGTCCATGATCAATATCCTCGCTTCTGCACTCAAGGCTCGAGCGATTTCCACCAGTTGTCGACATCCCAAAGGCAAATCACCCAAGAGTAATCTGGGTGAACAATTCAACCCTACCTGTTTCAAAAATGGGATGGCATTCTTATAAAGGCGAGGTCGATCCACAATTCCATAAGAGTGAGGTTCGCGTCCTAGGAAAATATTGGAGGCAACGTCTAGGTTGTCCGCCAAATTCAATTCTTGATGAATTAGAGCTATCCCCAGTTTTTTTGCGGTGCGTGTATCACCGATGGAAACTAATTTGCCATCGATTCGGATTTCACCGCGGTCCGGCGTTTCTACCCCCGCGAGAATCTTCATCAGAGTGCTCTTCCCCGCTCCATTTTCTCCGATCACCGCCAGAACCTCACCTCGAGCCAAAGTGAGTTGGACATCCTCCAACGCTTG
>SXQI01000071.1 GCA_005793025.1 Verrucomicrobiales bacterium | reverse complement strand
GTGGTGGATTCAAGCTCTACGCGATTGCTTGTCGAAGTGGGAGGTTTTGTGGAGCCTGTCATCGTCACAGCGGTCCGCGCTGAGGATGGATGGACTCAATCGTCTGCTTTCGGACGGCTTTTAATTCGACCTGATGGCGCACATCCAAGTCTCACAGGGCATTGGACTGTGACCGTTGAAAATCAGGGAAGCGTTACAACCCCGATTAACTTGCAGGTTTCTACAGCGAATTCAGACTCTGTCCTGCCTTCCTTGAATGGGATAAGAGCTAAGTTTGATCTCCAATCCAGAACATTGTCATGGACAACAATTCCCTTCGAATTCTATCAGATCGAAGCGTCTACAGACCTCGAGAATTGGCAGAAGGTCCTGAATAGCCTACATCAATCTTTGGGTGACGAATCTTCTCAAGAAATGATGTTGCCCACAACGCGAGACGCACAGTTCTTCCGCGTCGTTCAGGTAGCCAATCCGTAAGGTCGATTCGACCGTTACCGAGTTCAAAAAAAGCGGGCACCACCGAGGTGCCCGCCCAACCCAAACAAACGGCCTCGCCACAACCCGGCGGAGACCACATGCGAAGTACCGTGCCGATCACTTTACTCCACTCACAAACCAACCAACACAAGTGAGACGTTCTGTATTTGCGAAACGTTCAAAAAAAATACAGTCAAGCCATTATTTTATCGGATTTTTTAATTAATGGTTGAAGACAAAGTTTTTAAGAGAAGCCTTGTTGACATTGAGACGCAGTCGCATTAAGAATAGATCTGCGATTGAGATTCAGTCTCAAGAAATAATGAACACTACTACTAAGAACATCGTCCTACTCGGCCTGATCGGCTCCCTCACTTCCTCGGTTGTTACCGAAGCTTCTAACCGTTATTTCGGTTATGTTTACCAACCTGAAACCAGCCCTGCTGGAGAATTAGAATTTGAGCAGTGGGTAACAGTGCGCTCACAGCGTGCAACGCATCCAACCAACCCCGCAGACGGGAAGGAGAACTTCTCCAAAATTCAAATGAGGTCTGAAATCGAATACGGAGTGACAGATCGTTACACAACGTCGCTTTACCTTAATTTCGAGCAGGAGAGCTATCGCAAGGTTGTCTCTGGCGAAGATATCTCGAAGTTTCGATGGGCAGGTGTTTCTTGGGAGAACCGATATCTCATCCTCAATCCAGCGGAAAACCCTGTGGGATTGACATTATACATCGAGCCGACTTACGCAGGTGATGAGGCAAAGTTGGAGGAAAAAATAATCATTGGTAACCGTTTTGGAGATTGGATTTGGGCGGTTAATTTTATTCACGAAACCGAGTGGAAAAAGAACTTTAATGCCACGGAAGGGAAGGTTGCAGTCACTGCAGGGCTTGCTCGATCCTTGGGGAATCATTGGACACTCGGCATCGAGGCGAGGGAAGTTACTGGGATTCCTGAATATGACAAAGCAACCTATTCAGCGTTATTCGTTGGCCCTGTGGCAAGTTACCGAAATGAGCGATTTTGGGGCCTACTTTCGGTGATGCCTCAGGTTTATGGCACTAACTACGGAAATGACACCGACAATCACCCTCATTTGGTCCTCAACAACCTTGAGCGCGTCAATGTGCGGTTAGGATTCGGGTTTGATTTCTAAACCATGTTCCGGGCGTTTCATCCGTCTAGCATCTTCGTTCTGGGTTTGTGCATCTTGATGTCTGGATGCCAAACCCAGGGCGGGGCCGCAACATCCGCCTCGATCCCCGCGAGCAAACTGTATGTCGCCAAATGTGCTAAGTGTCACAAGATATACCCACCCGAGAATTACTCTGCAATGGAATGGCAGGATTGGATGTTTAAAATGAAACGTAAGTCGAAGCTAACAGACGAGGCTTACCAACGATTGCTTGATTACACCCACGAATTAAGAATGAGTGGTTCCAATCAGCCCAGTTCTACTCGTTGAGAGCAAGTTTCTCCGAACTGCCCACCCTAGTTTAGTGTCCGTGGGTCGAACAGGGGTGGTTCTTGCAAGCCCCCATTTTTTTAAGTTCCTCGCAGTTCCCGGTTATTTGGAGTTTTTGGGAAGCAACTGAAAATCCAAGTTTGTGGCTGATTTCATTCTCGATTTTGTCGATCTTCTCGCTCTCAAATTCGACAATTTTCTCACAGTCCTGACAAATGATATGGTGGTGATTGGGATGGTCTGAGTAGTTCGGATCGTAGAACTTGTAATCCTTCCCGAAATCCATTTCGTGCACCATCTTGCTTTCCACCAGAAGGGGAAGTGTGCGATAAACCGTGGCCCGCGAGACGGATTTATCTCGTGAACGGGCCCATTCCAGCAGTTGCTCGGCAGTGAAGTGTTCTTCAGTGCTGAAGACAGAATCCACGATAGCCTGTCGTTGCGAGGTGATTCGCAGGTTCTTGGTCGCCAAAAACTTCAAGAATTTATCGCGTGCACCGGTTTTGTCGTGGCCAACCATGTCGTTATCTTATGACCAATTTAAGCCAAGTCAACGGGTGTCGGTATTCGCTTTTGAGATGAAAAGACGTCATTTTTCAGTCTTCTTATTCTCAATCATCAGAATGCGGACGCCTTGACGGGTCCAGATTCGTGCCATGGTCTGGGGACCTTTGGCACGTCCGCTCTGCTTGACCGCTTCCTCGGCATTGGCGACGAGCTTACGATCGAGCTCGAGGATAACTTGCCCCGGACGGACGCCTGCTTTCCATGAGGTCGAGTCTTCATCGACGTCCGTCACTAAAGCCCCTTTGACTTCCGCAGGGATTCCGAGCTCCTTGCGATCTTGAGGGGAGATATCTCCGACTTCGACCCCGTCGAGCGAATCTGGTTTTTCAATATTTTTCTCGATGGTGTCCTTTACCTCGTCTTCTTTGGTTTCTCTCGCTCCCAATTCGGCGAGTTTAACTTTTATTTCCATCTCTTTCGCATCACGAATTACTTTTAACGCGACCGTGGTTCCGGGTGAAGTTTGGGAGATAATGAGGCGAAGATGTCGATCGTCCGTTACTTTTTTTCCGCTCACCTCCGTAACCACGTCGTAGGGTTTGAGCCCTGCTTCTTCGGCGGGAGATTTAGGCGAGACCTCCGTGATCAATGCGCCGTTGATGTCCTTTAGTTTGAAGTATTTTGCCTGTTCTGGAGTGATACGGTCGGGTTTCACGCCCAGAAGACCACGGGAAACTTTGCCTGTGGCGGCCAATCGTTCGATCACGCCCCTCGCCATGTTGATGGGGACTGCAAATCCTACGCCTTGATTTCCACCAGTCCTACTGAGAATCGCCGTGTTGATCCCAACGAGGCGGCCTTCAGCATCGACCAAAGCACCCCCTGAACTGCCGGGGTTAATGGAGGCATCCGTTTGGATAAAATCTTCGTATGCGGTTATTCCTAAGTCTCCGCGACCAATCGCGCTAACGATCCCCATGGTGACGGTTTGGCCAATCCCGAAGGGATTACCGATGGCTAAAACGACGTCCCCGACTTCGAGGTGATCGCTATTCCCTAGTGTCAGTGCGGGCAAATTCGTGGCCTCGATTTTGAGGACGGCCGAATCTGTCGGAGCATCCGTTCCGATGACTTTGGCGGTATACTCTTGTCCACCTTGAAGAACTACTTGGATCTCATCAGCACCCTCCACTACGTGGTTGTTGGTCATGATGAAGCCGTCGGAAGTCACGATAACTCCTGAACCAAGGCTCTGTTCCGGACGAGTACGGTTGTTTCGACGGTTTCCACGGCCGGGGTTCTCCTCCTCCTCTTCAGGGTTAGGACCAAAAAAACGACGGAACAACGGGTCGTTGTAGAGCGGATTCCCGCGCGAATTAGGGTTCGTTCGGACCATCTTCGTGCTGTAAATATTCACCACGCTCGGGGAGGTTTTTTTGATGACGGGTGCGAAACTCGCCATCCGCGAGCCCTCTTTCGAGATGGGTTGACTATCAATTTTGAGCTTTAATGGAGGGGTATTGGTTGGTTTGGCTTGGAGGGGATTAGTTAGGAGCGTCCCTAGGGCAATGATGGCAACCCAATTCCAGACGTTCTCGCTCGTTGTCGTTTTTTTCATATTTTTCACACGCAGTTCCTCCTCAAAGTCCGTCCTTAGCTAGATTTGTCAAATGAACGTAGCTAAGGTATTTCTGAGTTCAAAAAAAGGCACGCCTTTTGAGGCGTGCCCAATGATTGGTTTTGCCGACGATTAATGGCTGTAAGCCCGAACTGCTTCGAAATTTGCGGCAACTGCGGACCAGTTCACCACATTCCAAAAAGCCTTGAGGTAATCAGGGCGTCGATTTTGATATTTTAGGTAATAGGCGTGTTCCCAGACATCGCATCCTAGGATGGGTGTGTTTCCATCCATGATGGGGCTATCTTGGTTTGCAGTGGAAGTCACTTCGAGTTTTCCTTCTTTATTCACGATCAACCAAGCCCAACCGCTACCGAAGCGTGTGGCACCTGCGGCCTCAAATTTTTCCTTAAAGGCCTCAAATGTTCCAAAAGCCCCAGCGATTTCTTTCCCTATTGGGCCAGTAGGATTCCCTCCAGCCTTGGGAGCGAGGATTTTCCAAAAAAGACTGTGGTTTGCGTGACCGCCACCATTATTTCGGACGACGTTGCGAATCTCGGCGGGAACCGCATCGAGGTTGCGGATCAGTTGTTCGACGGTCTTATTTTCAAGTTCCGGTTTGCCGGCGATCGCTTTGTTAACGTTGGTGATGTAAGCATTGTGATGTTTCCCGTGGTGAATCTCCATCGTTTGGGTATCGATGTGAGGTTCGAGAGCATCCTTAGCGTAGGGCAGGGGTGGAAGTTCGTAAGCCATAAGTTTTATTGGGTCGTCGCTGGGTTAATCGTCTTTCTTAGACAACTGGCACCTAAGAATAAGCTAATAGAGTAATCGGAATAATTCTCCTGATCAAGTGAGGCTCACTCTTTCAGGCCAAGTTTCTTTAACTTCGGTGCAATCACCATTCTGCAGTATCCATTCTTGTCTTTGTTCAAAGCGTAATAATTGTGGTGGTAATCCTCGGCCACATAAAACTCGGAAGCTTTCGTGATCTCTGTGACGATGGGGTTGCTAAACTCCTTGGCTGCTTCGAGCTTTGATTTCTCAGCGATCTTTAATTGCTCGCTGTTTTCGTAGTAGATTGCTGAACGATACTGGGTCCCCGAATCCGCGCCCTGTCTGTTTAGAGTGGTGGGATCATGCGCGTGCCAGAAAATCGCTAGGATTTTAGCCAGATCGGTTTTCTTCGGATCGAAGACGACCCGTGCGACTTCTGCATGTCCGGTAGTGCCTTCGCAGACTGCTTTGTAGGTTGGATTCTTGAGGTGTCCACCGATATAGCCTGGGCTTACCGCGATCACACCTGGAATCTGTTGAAACACTGCTTCGGTGCACCAGAAACACCCCGCGCCTAATGTAATGGTTTGGGCACCCTCAGGAATGATTGGCATGGGATTAGGTTTGGTTTTGATTGGGGCAGATTTTAGTGCTTGGGCAAGGGTCGTGAAACAGAGCAACGATAGGATTAGCAACCTCAGCAACGTGCGGCATCGTTTAATCATGATTCCTTTATTCTAGCTCACGAACGGGATTCTGACAATTGCGTGCTTTTGATTCCTAATTATCCCTAAATCGTGCCAAATCGACGATGGCGTCGGGTGTATTCCTCCAAGGCGGTGAAAAGATGTTGTTTACGGAAATCTGGCCAAAAGGTCGGAGTTACCACGAGTTCTGTATAAGATATTTGCCAGAGTAAAAAATTACTAATTCGCATTTCGCCGCTAGTGCGAATCAGCAGGTCGGGATCGGGTATGCTCCGAGTGTAGAGGTGCTGACTGAGCATCTGCTCGTTGATTTCTGCAGCTTCCAATTGGCCGGACTTCACCTTTTCCGCCAGACTCCGCGCCGCCTCTACAATCTCAGTGCGGCCCCCGTAGCTGAGTGCCAGAATCAGGGTTAGTCCGTTGTTCTTTGCGCACGCAGCTTTGGTCTTTTCAAGTTGGGTCTGAACAAACTCGGGGAGTCGATAAATTTGTCCGATGGCCTCAAGGTTGACATTATTACGATTCAATTCCCCAATCTCGTTTTTGAGGAAACGAGCTAGGTATTTCATGAGGGTATCCACCTCGGTCTTAGGCCGGTTCCAGTTCTCGATGGAGAAGGCGTAGAGGGTGAGGTATTTGATCCCGAGTTCCCCACAAGCGCGGACGATGGCACGCACCGATTCCACACCCTGCCGATGGCCTTCCACGCGGGGGAGATGGCGTTCTTTCGCCCAGCGTCCGTTTCCATCCATGATCACCGCCACGTGGGTGGGGAGATTGGCTAACGCAGCAGCACTCAGATGGGTTGCGGTCATGACACAGGTCGATCAAAAGCCGCCACAATGGGAGGCGAGATTCAAACGAAAATCGTTTGTTCGCGAGCTGGACCCACCGACGCGATGGTGAGCTTCGCTCCAGTTAGATCACAAATCACCTTCAGGTAGGCTCGTGTTTTTTGCGGTAATTTCTTCCAACTTGTGATGCCAGTCGTCGGGGTTTGCCACCCTGGGAGTTCTTCGTAAACCGGCACGCAGTTACTGAATGATTCGATGTCGTTGGGAACATGGTCGTATTTCAGATCACCACAGCGATAGCCGGTGCAGACTTTGATCGTCTCAAGGCTATCAAGCCCATCGATATTGGTTACAGCGAGTTCGTCTATTCCGTTCACCATGGTTGCATGGCGTGTGGCGACGGCATCGAACCAACCGCATCGGCGTGCCCGGCCTGTTGTCGAACCAAACTCACGTCCCATCCCGTGCAACATGTCCGCGATCTCCTCGTTCTCTGTCGGCAATGGACCTTCTCCAACGCGCGTGGTGTAAGCTTTCATCACGCCCACGACCTTATCCATCCGATTGGGCGCAACTCCGGAACCCGTGGAAGCTCCTCCTGCGGTTGTATTCGATGAGGTGACGAAGGGGTAGGTGCCGTGATCGATATCAAGAAATGTTCCCTGAGCACCTTCAAAGAGGATATTGGCTTTTCGCTGAGTCGCCTCGTGCAACAACGTGACCGTATTGCGAACGTAAGGTTTTAAGGCATCCCCAGCCGCCCGGTAGGCGTCGTGTACCTTTTTGTAGGAAAGACCTTTGGCTCCAAACGCACGCAAGACTTCGTTATTGTCCTTAATTCGAACTTTGAGTTTGGCTGCAAATCGTTCCGGGTGGATCAAGTCGATGATGCGCAGACCTGTCCGTGCTGCTTTGTCCCCATACGCGGGACCGATCCCTCTCTTGGTCGTGCCGATTTTATTTTTGCCCTTTCGGAGTTCCCGTAATTCATCCAACTCCCGGTGATACGGAAACACGACATGGGCTGTTTCACTGACGAAAAGGCTGCCGTTGATGTTGACCCCAAGCTTGATTAAGCCATTGATCTCACCCATCAACGAAACCGGATCAATCACAACACCATTTCCAATGACGCAGGTTTTTCCGGGGCGGAGAATTCCGGAGGGCACGAGGTGCAACACGTATTTCTGGGGACCAATGTAGACCGTGTGCCCGGCATTGTTGCCGCCTTGAGTCCGGACGACAATGTCGGCCCGCTCTGTTAACACATCTATTATTTTTCCCTTACCCTCGTCACCCCACTGTGCTCCCACCAAAATTGTGTTCGCCATATCGATCGCTACTTCTGGACAATAAAAAACCCGAATGTAAATTCGGGGCACCTGCTCGGTATTTACCTGCACACCCTAGGGATAGTCCTTGTTCCTGTCAAATGGGTTTGTTCGAATCAGAAAACGCAAACAGACTTTACACCCCTTGGATCGCAGGTTAGGAAGACCACGTTGATGAACTCAATCATTCCAATTTTTGCCCAAACCGATCTGGCTGTTTCTCAAACCACCACCACGAACGCATCCACCGTGTTGAAGGGCTGGAACCAATTTATGGGGATGCGATTGGATTGGATCCCCAATCTCGTTGCGGCAGGGGTCCTTCTGGTTGTTGGTTACATTCTAGCGGGGGTTGCCAGAAAGATTGTCCGCAACTTGTTTTCCCGCCGAGGGATAGAGGCTACCGTCGCTGGTTTTATGTGCAACGCCTTGCACGCGGCGATCATGACGTTTGTCGTGATCACGGCGTTGGGCCAGTTGGGGGTGGATACGAAGACCTTCGCGGCGGTGATCGCGGCTGCTGGGTTGGCTATCGGGTTGGCCCTTCAAGGGGGGCTCTCCAATTTTGCTGCGGGGGTTCTGATCGTTATCTTTCGGCCCTTCAAAAAGGGGGATGTTATCAGCGGGGCAGGGATGGAAGGAACGGTTGAGGAGGTTCAGGTTTTTTCTACCACATTCAATACCTCGGATAATAAACGCATTATTGTTCCGAACAATGCGCTGCTGGCTGGGATCATCACGAACTACACGGCGAACTCAACAAGACGAGTCGATCTCCCGTTCTCTGTTGGGATGGCCTCTGACTTGCAAACGGCTCACCGAACATTGCTCGACATGGCATCAAGCGATGGTCGAGTTTTGGTGGATCCAGCTCTCATGGTGGTGAATACAAAACTTGTTGAAGGTGGGACCCAAATCGAACTCCGAGTGTGGGTAAAAACGAGTGATACGGTCGGGGTCACTAGTGATTTCCTTGCCAGAGCTCCCATTGCCTTGGCTAAAGCGGGAGTGCTTGGACCTGATAGAACGGTCTATTACGTCGAACGGAAATAATCCTCTCAATTCATCTCCGGCCGTCGTACCACACTCTGCAACTGCTTCGACTCTCGAGTGTTCTGAAGGGTCGGAGGATGAATCCCAGAAGGAACTGGGCATACTCGGTTTTGGTATAGAGCGTTAATTTTCTCGCCGAGGTTTCCAAAGGGTGTCGATGTAAAATATACACTCGTTTCCCTCGTTGTTTCGCCAGTTTTTTAAGACGTTGGGAGAACTCAATTTCTTCTGTGGCAAAGAGGCGGGTGCTGAACCCGCCTAGATCCCTGAACGCCTGATTCGAACAATACACAAACGAACCCGCCGCCCAACGTCGCAGGCGACTGGTTGAATTCCAGATATGAACCAAGACTCGAAGGACCGGGGCATGGACGTCCATTTTCACAGTCACTCCTCCTCCGAGGGTTCGGCCAGATTCGATTTCCTGAATGACATCCGCAAAAAGTCCCTCTGTGGGGCGAGAATCGGCATCGACAAATATGAGCCAATCCCCCGTGGCGATGGATGCTCCAGTGTTGCGGGCGCGTGAAATTTGGTTGATCGGCTCGAACACGGTGCGGGCTCCGGCTGCTTCAGCGATGGACTTGGTGTTATCCGTCGAATTGTTGTCGCACACACATATTTCCCAGTCCCAGCCTTTTCGCACGAATGCTTGAGCTGCGGATTTAACGGCATCGAGCGTAGCAGGAATGAGCTTCTCCTCGTTAAAAGCAGGGATGACGATCGAAATCTTCACGCGTAGATAAAATGTAACACTCCAACATCTTGTTGTTTACGATGCAAAAGGTCACGCACTCACTGAAAACACTCCGTTTTGTCGTTACAACCCAAGCGGGTTGATTAGGATAGGCGCATCTTTATGAAAAATCTCCAATTGCGCTTGGTGTTGGCTTGTGTTGTCGCTTGTTTTCCATTGTTTCACGCTTTGGCTCAAGGTTCGGGAAATAGTTCCAAAGCTTTCGTCGATGGCCAAGGGACAGGCTGGCGGGATGTGGTGAAGGCTGATTTTACTCACGTCAATTGTGAACCGTCCACGTGGACTTGGACCAATGAGATGATTCATTGCACGGGCCAACCCGTGGGAGTGATTCGGACGTTGAAGGAATTCACCAATTTCGAATTAGTGGTCCAATGGCGGCATCTGCGATCTGCCGGAAACTCTGGCGTTTTTGTCTGGGCGACACCGGATTCGATTAAAGCCTTGGAGCAAGGAAAAGGGCGGTTGCCGACTGGGGTGGAAGTGCAAGTGCTGGATCACGGTTATAAGGAGCAATATGAAAAGGATGGAAAGAACAAAGCTACGTGGTTCACAACCAATGGAGATGTGTTCCCAACCGGAACTACGAAATTGAAGCCATTTGCCCCCATCTCCCCGGATGGATCGAGGAGTTTTCCTTCAAAGAACCTGAGCAAGGGGGTGGGGGAATGGAACCATTATTATGTGCGCGCGATCAATGGTGAGGTTAGGCTTTGGGTCAACGGTGAGGAAGTCTCTGGAGGGACTGGTGCACAGCCAGCAAAAGGCTATTTATGTCTTGAATCAGAGGGATCCCCCATCGATTTCAAGAATCTTCGGATTCGAGAATTACCTTGAGCTGAGCAAGAGTGTGAGGTGAAACGTCTGGCTTCAATTCCATGGTTGAGTGCCCGCGTTGCGGGTCGGTACTGGCATTCCAGAAATGCCCTGTGCCATTGGATCGTCCTAGGAGTTTTGGCATTTTTTTCAACCGTTCAATCTCAGGGGGACCTTCCAGCGGTCGCAAACCGGCCTGTAGATTTCAAAAAGGACATCGAACCCATCTTCTCAACTCACTGCGTGCGATGTCACGGGCCGGATAAACAAAGCAGCGGGCTCAGATTGGACGATCGCGAGTCTGCATTGAAAGGGGGCGAAAATTATGTTCCAGCGATTCGCCCCAAAAACAGCAGCGAGAGCCCGTTGATCCGGCTTGTGGCGGGGCTTGTTCCCGAGATGAAGATGCCTCAAAAAGGGGAAGCCTTGACTCTTGAGCAGATCGGGTTACTCCGTGCTTGGATCGACCAAGGGGCTCAATGGCCGGAGGAAGCCAAAGTGGCGAAGGCATTGCATTGGTCTTTGAACCCAGTTGTCCGTCCAGAGGTGCCTCGGGTTGCCAACTCGCATCGAAAAGAAGTTCAGCCAATCGATGCGTTCATTCTCGCGCAGTTGCAAAAAAAACGATTGAACTTGGGAACACCAGCCAGCAGAGGGGCATTCGTTCGACGTATTTATCTGGTGATGCATGGGTTGCCACCAACCCCCGAGCAGGTGCGGTTGTTCGTTACGGATAAAAGTTCGGATGCCGTCGCCAAATTGGTGGACCGGGTATTGGACAGTCCCCGTTATGGTGAACGCTGGGCGCGACATTGGCTTGATGTCGTTCGGTTTGCTGAATCTAACGGTTTCGAAACGAACCATGAGCGGAGTAACGCGTATCACTATCGCGATTATGTGATCCAATCGTTGAATGAAGACAAACCGTATAACAAATTCGTCCAAGAACAGATTGCTGGAGATTATTGGGGTGTCGATTCTGGAACAGGTTTTTTAGTGGCTGGTGCCGTAGATATCGTCAAAAGCCCGGATATCAACCTGACGCTCATGCAGCGACAGGATGAACTTGCGGACATCGTTAACACGACAGGGACGGCATTTCTGGGTCTTACGTTAGGATGTGCACGTTGCCATGATCATAAGTTTGACCCGATCTCTCAGAAGGATTTTTTTGGCATTCAAGCAGTGTTCGCCGGAGTGAATTTCAGTGATCGCCCGCTTCGACGTCAGCTCTCGGTTACTGAGCAGGAGGAACGAACGATTTTAGGCAAAACCCGGGACGATCAAAAGGCTTCGCTCGCCGCTCTGAAGCAACAAGGCCTTGCGGCTCAACTCTCAAGTTTATCGAGAAAAAGCTTTCGACCACCGGTAAACGCACAGTCGAACGAGGAGGTGTTTTCATCGATCGAAGCCAAGGCCGTACGTTTTACGATTCTCGCCACGACTGGGGCTGAACCGTGCATCGACGAGCTAGAGATTTATGACAGCAAAGGAACGAATGTGGCACTCGCCAAGGATGGGACAACATCGAGTGCTTCTGGAACGCTGGCTGGGTATGCCATCCATCAACTAAAACATATTAATGACGGGCTCACAGGAAACAGCCAAAGCTGGATTTCATCGACGTCAGGAAACGGTTGGGTGCAATTGGATTTTCTTACCCCGCGTCCCATCCAGAAAATTGTTTGGAGTCGGGATCGTTCCAACCAGTTCAAGGATCGCGTAGCGACTGATTATCGGATCACAGCCCAATTAACTTCAGGAGAATGGAAGGAGATCGTGACCTCTCAAGATCGGGAACCTTTTGGAAAGGAAGATCCAAACGGGTTCCTAAGCCATTTGCCGGAGCAGGAAGCTAAGCTAGCTCGAGAGCTACAATCTCAACTTAAGAAGTCAGAGGAACGATTCTCGGAATTGTCCAAAGGAACTCCTGCATGGCTCGGATCTTTCTCTCAACCCAAACCCACTCACCGCTTGTATCGAGGGGATCCGATGCAGGAGCGCGAGGTAGTGGCCCCTGATGCTGTGGCGGTATTAGGGACACTGGGTTTGGCGGTTGACGAACCAGAACAGCAACGACGTATCAAACTCGCTGAGTGGATCGTCAACCCTCGTCATCCGCTCACTGCACGGGTCATGGTGAACCGGATTTGGCACTACATTTTCGGCACAGGGATCGTGGATACCCCCAGCGATTTCGGAGCGAACGGAGGGGTGCCTACGAACACGGCACTGTTGGACTGGCTCGCGGATGAGTTCGTGAGATCTGGTTGGTCGATCAAACATATTCAAAAACTTATCCTCAGTTCGGAAACTTTTGGCCAGTCGTCGTCACCAAGGAAGGAAGGATTGGCGAATGATGCCGAGGCCCGTTTGCTCTGGCGGTTTCCACCACGTCGTCTGGAGGCCGAGGCCATTCGCGACTGCATCCTAGCGACCTCCGGTGCTTTGGATTTCCGAATGGGGGGCCCCGGTTTTTCGCTTCAGATTAAGGAGAATGATAATGTGGATCGTTATTTTCCAAAGGAGCATTTCACCACGAACGAATTTCGACGCATGATTTATCTCACCCGGATTCGGCAGCAACAGGATTCAGTGTTTGGTGCTTTCGATTGTCCGAGTGGTAACCAAGTGATTCCTAAACGCACTCGCTCTAACACCCCATTGCAGGCTTTGAATCTCCTCAACAGCAATTTTGTTCTTGAGCAATCCGCCGTCCTTTCTGCTCGGTTGCTACAAACCGCTGGCTCCCAACCAAAATCTCAAGTTTCCGAAGCGTTCAAACTCGTCTATGGTCGCGAGCCCGATGGATTCGAGAGTTCGAATTCAATTGCGATGATACGAGATCACGGACTGGATGCGTTTTGCCGGGCTCTTTTCAACACCAGTGAATTCCTATTCGTGTTTTAACTAACCCTGTTTCATGCCTGAAAGGAACCATCCATTTTTAAATCGCCGAGCTTTTCTCAGCCATAGTGCTACTGCGTTGAGTGGGATGGCACTGACTCATTTGCTTGCGCGTGATCGAGTGCTGGCATCTGGGGAAAGACTTCCTATCCGACCTCAGATTGATCCAGCCAATCCGAATGCATTGCGTGCGCCGCATTTTAAGCCGCGTGCAAAACAGGTGTTGATGATTTTTTCCGCAGGGGGATGTAGTCACTTGGACACATTCGATTACAAACCAGAGTTAATTAAACGCCACGGACAACCCATGCCGGGAGGCGATAAGTTGGTTACGTTTCAGGGGGCTCAGGGGTCGCTCACACAAAGCCCTTGGACGTTTCGTCCCCGGGGAAAATGCGGAAAAATGGTTTCGGATCTTGTCCCCCGCCTCGGCGATCTCGCGGACCAGATGTGCTTTATCCATTCCCTCACCGGAAAAACAAACACGCACGGGCCGGGTGAAAACTTCATGAACACAGGGTTCACCCTAGACGGATTTCCGAGCATTGGTGCGTGGACCACATTCGCGTTGGGAAGTGTGAATGAAAACCTGCCTGCGTATGTTGCTATCCCTGACCCGCGTGGCGTGCCCCAGTCTGCTGGAAATTGTTGGAACCCCGGGTTTTTACCCGCCGCGTTTCAGGGAACTGATTTCAATGCGATCAAGCCACTCAGAAACTTGGCGCGCCCAGCGAACATCAGTGCAGGGAAAGATCGTTCAACTCGGGAGTTTATCTCACGACTCAATCGACATCATCTGGCAAATTATCCCGGTGATACTGAACTAGCCGCTAGAATTTCCAGCTACGAGTTGGCCGCCCACATGCAGTTGTCGGTTCCGGAGGTCAGTGATATTTCCACCGAACCAGCTCACGTCCTCAAAATGTATGGTGCGGATTCAGCTGGTGATAAAACTCAGGAGATAAAGGCTGGGTACGCGAAGAATTGCATTTTGGCACGACGTCTCATCGAGAAAGGGGTGCGGTTCGTTCAACTGTTCAACGGTGCTTATCAGGTCGGCGGCGAGGGCACCAGCAACTGGGATGGTCACAAAGTGTTGAAGGATCAATATACAGTTCACGGGGAGGTGCTCGACCAGCCAACCGCCGCTTTGATTTCGGATCTCAATCAACGTGGACTTCTCAAAGATACCCTCGTGGTCTGGTGCACCGAATTTGGTCGCATGCCGACATTCCAAGCAGGTGCCAGTGGCCGCGACCATAACCCTTCAGGTTTCACGGCTTGGCTCGCTGGGGCAGGGGTTAAGGCACCCTTCAGTTATGGTGCGACTGACGAATTCGGCTATAAATCTGTTGAGAACATCGCCACCGTTTACGATTTCCACGCGACGATTCTCCAAATCCTTGGACTGGATCATGAACGGCTCAGTTTTTACCACAACGGCATCGAACGTCGCCTCACGGATGTCCACGGTGAGGTGATTAAGGATATTTTATCATCCACCTAAACCATTTCGCAGTGGGTTAACGGCCTAGAAACCATTGCGTTCAGTGACAGATGGATTACCTTGGGATCATGGATTGGCAGCAATCAGTAACGCTTGGAATCGTCGGCATCACAGCCAGCGCGTTCCTTTATCCACGATTGAAACCAAAAAGTCGGGCGTTTGATTTTAAACGCGATACTCACTGCGGATGTAGCCAAGGTGCGGACGAACCACAAAAGTCTTCAATCGTTTTCCGGGCTCAGAAGGGCAAACCTCGTCAGGTCATTCTGAAGGTCAGGTAGTTTGAGGCCGAGGTAAACACCCATGTTTAGCCGTTATTTTTTGTTGTTTGCAGCGCTGTGTTTCGTCACCGTTCTTCCCGCCGTGCGCGCAGTGGAGGGGATGGATGACCAAGCATTTATCAGGGAACTGACGGAGCGAGTTCCCGCTAAGAAAACCCAAATTTACGGCTATCTGACGTTGCGTTTAGCAGATAATCAGCGTCGTGAAATCTCAGTGAAAACGGTGACCGAACCGTTCCTTGACCATTGGGTCACGCGTTGGGAGAGCCAATCCGCTAAGGGCACCCCGGCGGAACGACTTGAGGTGCTCCACAAACTAGGAAAACCAAATACTTATGAGTGGTCTAGGCTCGATCGACCCGAAGGCACATTTCAACCACTGGTTTGCACCAATCTTTTCCAACCTTTTGTGCAGTCGGATTTTTGGCTCATAGATCTCGGATTGGAATTTTTCCAATGGCCACAGCAAAAAATTCTTCGATCAGAGATGCGAAACGGTCGAAACTGTCGAGTATTGCAGTCAACCAACCCGGATCCAAAACAAGGTGCCTATAGCCGGGTGGTTTCATGGATTGATTCCGAGGCACTCCAGCCGATCCGAGTAGAAGTTTTTGATGAGCACAACAAACTTCTGAAGGTGTTCGCAATTCTGGGGATCAAAAAAGTGAACGGCAAAGTTCAGCTCAAGGATCTGGAGATTCGCAACGAACAGACCGACACCCGTACAAGGTTGGATCTGGAACTCGAAATCGAACGGTAAGCAGTGAGGCCGGAAGCTTAAAGCTTCCAACCCTTACGGTAATGATGCTGGATCAATGCATCAGCGGCTGAATTTCCACGCGCTTTTTGACGAGAGGAATCCCAGTCGATGGGTTCCCCAACGCGATAGGCCAAGTTCCCCAGCAACGCGGCCTCTGTTAAAGGTCCTGAGTAATCAAAAGAGCAGGTGGTTTTGCCCCCTGTTTTACACGCCAAGATCCATTCCGCGTGATGGCCGATGGATTCAGGAATACTCTTCGTCGGTGGCACGAAGCCGGTAAAATCTTTTTCTGGCAACAATTGGTTTCGGCTGTAGTCGGAAATGAGTTGGCCCTTCGAACCGATGAATAACACTCCGTTCCCCCACTTTGCTGCCAAATCCGGTTCTAACCGGGCGGGTTTACGCCCTCCGTGATACCAAGTCAGATCAACGGCCGGTTGTTTATCTCTGGCCGGATATTTATACTTCACAGTGAGGGCTGTGGGTGTGGATTCAGAATCTCTTGTGGGACCGTCCGCGACGGCAGAAACAGGGTGCCGCAAATCCAAAGCCCAGTGCGGAAGATCCATGAAATGGCAGCCAAAGTCCGCAAGGGATCCGCCGCCAAATGCCCACCAATTCCGCCATTTGAAGGGAAGATAATCGGGGTGATAGGGACGCTTCTCTACCGGGCCAACCCACAGGTCGTAATCCAAGGTCGATGGTTCGGGCGGGGTCTCAGTCGGTCGCTTAACATTTCCATAGCTCGAACCAACCCAGACATGGACTTCTTTTACCGGCCCGATGACTCCGCTCCGAATCAGTTCCACGACCCGCCGGTAATTACTCCCGGCGTGAATTTGCGTCCCAATCTGAGTGACGAGTTTTTGTTTAGCTGCCAACCTCGTGATGTATCGTGCCTCGGAAAGCGTGTGCGTCAGTGGCTTTTCGCAGTAGGCATGACGTCCAGATTTCAATACAGCCGATGTTATCACCGCGTGGGTATGATCGGGAGTCGCCACGACGATGGCGTCGATTTCCTTCTGATCGATGAGCCTCCGAAAATCACGGTATTTCTGGGCCTTGGGATGTTTCGCCGCAGCTTCGTTCAGAAAATTGGCGTCCACATCGCATAACGCCACGATGTTCTGGCTCGAGACGTTATCCAAATTATAACGACCCTGATTCGCAACCCCCACCACGCCAATATTCAATTTGTCGTTGGGTGACACTCGACGAGCTTGGACTCGAGGATTCAAATTGAGGAACGTGCCTCCAACGAGAATCATCGTGGAGGAAGCAAGGAAACGCCTGCGACTGGTCACAAGATGGGGTTGCATGATTTGTTGATGGGTTTGCTCAATCCAAGAAAAAAATCTTGAGGTTGAGCAAACGCCTGTTGAGTTAATGTGCCGCCGCGCGAGGAGAGATTTCCCTCACATAGACATTTTTGAACCAAAGCGTATTGCCGTGGTTCTGAAGTTCGATGGCGCCGGTCGGATACATTGGAATGGCTCGATCCCAGTAGTTTTCCAATGTCGTATTGTTCACCACCAATTTGCCGTTCAAATAAATGGTCACCTTGTCTCCTGTCATCAGAATCCTGAATCTGTTCCATTGACCGACCGTATTGTCTGCATTGACCAATGGGCCGCTCGGGTTCTTTTGGTTGTTGTAGAGCCCACCTGATCCGAGAGCCTTGGGGTTCGGTTTGGAATCAGTCATATCCCAAATCTGCACCTGAGGACTTCCTCTGAGGTAAATTCCGCTGTCACCCTTATCGGTAATTTTCCAATCCACATACATCTCGAAATCCGCAAAGTCTTTAACCGTGCACAGATTGTCACCTTTGCCATCGAACACCAACACCCCGTCCGTCGGACGCCAGTGATCCCGCATCCGTTGATCGGCGGTTGCTTGAGCTGTCCTCATTTCGTCTGAAGACATTTTTGCACGCTTCACTGGATCTGCCACCAATCCTTTCCACCCCGTCAAATCTTTCCCATTGAAGAGTGCTTTAAACCCAGCAGGGGCCACGTTGTCCTTGGGTGGTGTTGACGCGAGTTCTTTGATCCGTAGGTTTCGAAATTCCACATACGCTCCATGCCCGAGGAATCCGATGTGACCCGACTCCCGCAATAATCCGGGGTGATCCCTGAGGGCGGCTAAGTCCGTTACATCGTTCAGGTCGGTATCCACGATTACTTTACCATTGAGCGTTACTTTTACTTTTCTTCCGTTCGCTACGATTTCTTGCGAATTCCATTCGCCAGCTTTTTTCAGCCCCTCCCGTTTCGCGGCAACTGCGCCATAAATCGATCCGTGATATTGATCGGGGCGAAGCTTTGCATATTGCGGTGAGGAATTATCCAATACCTGTAACTCCATGCCCATATACGCGGCATCCCCTTCGAGAGGGGCGCGGATTCCGATCCCATTGTTCGCCCCTTCTGAAAGCTTGAATTCGAATCGGTAGACAAAATTTGCGTACTCCTTCTCCGTGAACAAATTACCACCGCCTTCTTTGGGGCAAATGATCTTTCCGTCGCGAACTTCGTAACCGTTTCCGGCTCGGTTCATTAACTTCCAGCCATTCAAGGTTTTTCCGTCAAAAAGTGACTTAAACCCCGGCTCTGGAGCGGATGGTTTCTGAGCGAATAACGTGGGCAAACTCGTCATCAGGGCTAGCCCCACGGAGAAAAGCAATTTGGTATTCATGGATTGGGTTGAAACTAATCCCAATTCTGACCTCGGGGAAGCAGATTTATTCAATCCGCGATGGTTTTCGCCAACGCGGAACGGAATTGTAGAATGATTCGTTACGTCCCGAACTTCATATAAAGCTGTCGCAAGAGTCGGTAGAGCCCCGGTAGACGATTTTTGAGATGGTAAGCGAGTGCGTCCGCTTTTAACCAAACACCCAATCGGCCTTTCCACTGGGCTTTACGGAGTGAAGGACCCAACCGTTCCTGCCATCCTTGATGGATGAAGACGAAATCTCCAAAAATCATGTCTGATGTAAGATTGTTTCCGTAAGGGACGAAACCTTGGCCTCGTAACAACTGTTCTACTTCTGGGTATAGTTTCTGACCCTTCCATTTCGCCGTCAGCCAACTCTCCACATGAATCGCGACAATTCGATCCTTGATCCGATCCAACCCGTTTAAGACGAGGTATTCGGCACCTTCAACATCGATCCAGAGCCCTGCTCGTTGGGTCGTCGGGTAATTCTTAAGGATAAAATCATCGATGCGAACCGCAGGAACCGTCACGGCCATCTTTTCTTTCAGATCATCACGACTGAGCAAAGAACTGATGCCGGTGTTCTCGTTAGGATCAGAATAATCCACATCAATCACGTGAAATGTCGCCGAACCGTTTTCGTTCGAGACTGCCACCTCCTGCAGATCGATTTTGGCGTCGGTCAACGACGCCTTTTCCTTCATTGCCTTAAAATTGAAAGGATTCGCCTCGAAAGCGCACACGTTTGCCTGCGGGAGTAATTGCTTGAAAAAGAGGGCCTGATCACCGTCGCGCGAGCCGATATCACAAATGCAATCTGCTTCTGCCAAACGGAGAATCGATCCGAAGAGAAGTTTCGTGTTTTGGCGCATACATCAATTCAAGGAGACCAGACTTTAAGGTGAGAGTATTGTGAAAGCCAAGCCGGAATGAGTTGTGAACGGTCAGACGAGCACGGGTGATTTGCTGGGGATTGTGGGCGACTCATCGACATTGGCAACAGGGATTTGAGCGGAAACCTGAATCGGCTGGGGAGCCTTTGCCATCCCTCGGTTCATGCTGAGGTTCAAGCCTGCAATAGAGGCGAAGAGCCAAAAATCTGAGGTGGCAGCTCCAAAGAAAACAACAAAGAAAACTAACCGTGCCAAGAAGAAGGCTAGGAAAAATCGGTTTAAAGTGCGCAATTCTGGATTTCCATATTTGTAATTATTCCTCAACACCCAATAAACGGACGTCAAGAACCACGTAAAGCCGACGACACCAAGAATTCCGAATGGAATGATGATCGAAAGAGGCCCGTTATGGTAATCACCCGCAAGGCGCGCGGCTTCGGATGGTGAATAAAAGCCACGCCTTAATGCGATTTTTGAGAAATAAAGATCGGTCGGGTTGATGGAAAACCCTTTTCCCACCCAAAAGTAACGGGGTATGTCTGCGACGACCACACGCCACATATCGAGTCGCCAGTTCAAGGAACCTTCGGCATCGGCTTTCGCAACGGCTTCCACTTTCAACGGAAGAAAGCTCAGACTCCGTTGGACCGTGAGAGGCATTTTATCAGAAAACCCGATCAAAACCGAGGAGGAGATCAGGAGAAACCCAACGAGAACCAAGGAGTAAACCGTGCGATGGAGCTTTTCCATGAAGAACAGAACCATGAAAACCAGCATCACGAGGATCAAGTTTGAACGGAAACCCGCCATCAGGATGAAAAGGATGGCGAGCAAAGCAACAGCTAGTCTCCAACTTTTTCGCCAATCCAACAGGCCCCCGAGCCCGAACCGTGCGAGGAGTCCGAACAATAATCCAAATCCAAGGGGAGCTAAGCCACTCAATCGAACAACCCCTCCGGAGAGAGTGATGTTATTGGCATTGGCTTGTGAGATCACAAAATCCACGGGGAAAAGGTAGAAAAGAAAATAAAAGCTCGGACCTAGGGCGAATGCCAGATTTCCGAGGATCGATGTGCAACTCATCACCCAAAAGATCGATCCCAACGACTTGGCTTTCTCTAAGCTCAACGGGTTTAGGATCAAGGCGAAATAACCAATCACCACAGCGATCATGGTGACGTAACGGCGTCCCCCGAAAACTTGGGCACCCAAAATATTGAAGCCCGCGCCGCCGGTGGCTTTCATGGTAAATAATACCACCCCCAAAATAAATACGATGGAAAGATCCAACGACCGGTTTCCACAGTAAACCTGCGACTGTCGATGCAGAGGCCGAGAAATCACGGAGATCAGTAAGCTCACCCCCGCAAGGAGCATCCACATCTGAGGTTCACCAGGTAAAAAGAAGGCGTTAATAAACGCAGTACTGCACAAAATGAGGACTGTGTGATGGAGATAAATCAAGAACGGCAACGAGAAGAAAAAGAATAGAAAACCAAACCCGACCAAACTTTTGGAATCCAATGGATCCGCGACAAAGTAGCCTACCAAAATCGCCAGCGGAATAACGAACGTCGTGGCGAAAAGCGTGCCTAAGAATGGTTTGCTACTGGGGAGCATTCTGGAGTTTGATACGCGCCACGGAAGGCATCGGTAGCTGGACCGTTGATGGATTGATGGTCGTGCTGGTTGATGGGAGGGATTCGATGGGGTTGAACTCTGGACGACTAGCCATTCCTCGATTCATGCTTAGGTTTAACCCAGCCAGAGCAGCGAAGAGCCAGAAGTCAGAAGTGGCAGCCCCGAAAAACACCACGAAGAAGATGACGCGAGCGACGAAAAACGCTAAGAAAAACCGGTTCAGATTCTCAAGTTCTGGATGGCCATATTTGTAGTTGTTCCTCAATACCCAAAAGACGGAGACGAGAAACCAACAGAACCCGATCACACCAAATATTCCGAAGGGGATGATGACGGAAAGGGGTCCGTTATGGTAGTCACCAGCGAGTCGCGCGGCTTCGGAAGGGGAATAAAAGCCACGACGTAAGGCTTCCTTGGTAAAGTAGAGGTCCGATGGGTTGATGGAGAACCCTTTGCCGATCCAAAAATAACGTGGGATATCCGAAACGACCACTTTCCACATGTCCAAACGCCATTGAAGAGACCCTTCGGCGTCCGCTTTGGCCAATGAACTGACTTTCAATGGGAGGAAACTCAGGCTGCGCTGGATGGTGAGAGGCAACCGTTCTGAAAAGCCTACGACGAAGACAGCCATCAGCAAGAGCACCAGTGCTAGAATTCCTGCTTTGACCGTCCGATGGAGTTCCTCGAAAAAAAACAACGTAACGAGCAACAACACCAAGAGGATTACATTCGACCTAAACCCGGCTAACATGATGAAAACAATGCCTGCAACCGCGAGGATCATTCTCCAGCTCTTTGTAATGTCCAAAACTCCCCTGAGTCCAAAACGTGACAACAACCAGTAAATAATCCCGAAACCTAGGGGTGCCAACCCGCTGAGACGCACAACTCCCCCCGCCAGAGTGATGTCCTCCGCGTTGGCTTGTGAGAGCACAAACTCCACAGGGAAAAGGTAGAAAAAGAAGTAAAAATTGGGTCCCAATGCGAACGCCAGATTCCCAAGAATTGCTGTGCCGCTCATTGCCCAAAAGGTTGATCCCAAAACCTTAGCTCTGGAGAGGCTCAATGGATGCAGGACGAGGGCAAAATAGCCAACAGCAGCAGCGAGCATCGTCACGTATCGCCTACCTCCGAACACCTGAGCTCCTAGAATGTTCAACCCAGCCCCTCCGGTTGCCCTCATCGTGAAGAGCACGATTAACACCATGAATATGACAGAGAGATCCAGTGATCGGAAACCACAATACCGGCGAGACTCTCGATCCAGCGGCCACGAGGCGATCGACACAATCAGGCTGAGGCCGGAGAGTAACATCCACATTTCGGGGCGACCGGGGATGAAAAACGCGTTAATAAAGGCGGTAGCCGAGATGATTAGGGCCGTATGATGATGCCGGATGAGAAATGGCGAAAGCAACAACGTCAACAAAACACCCACGCCGATCATGCTCGTGGAGTCGGTCGGGTCGGCCAGCAAAAAGCCCATCACAATCGCCAATGGAATGACGAAAGCGAAAATCAACAGGGCTTTGGGTAAGGCTGACATTATAAAATCTACTCAAAACTAATCAAAGGAACCGAACAGGGGCAACTGTTTTGCTCAATAAGTTGTTTCAAACTCGAAACAAATTCGTTCTCGATCGATGGAATAGTTACTTAGTCACTAATTCGCACAAGCAGGCTGCTAATCGATCTAATTCTTCGTAAGAATGCTGACTCGAGATCACGGCTCTCAACGAAAGTTTCCCATCATACTCGGTCACAGCAGGGAAGATCCCCTTTTCGAGAAACGTAGCTCGAACCTTCTCCATATCACAGATTATTCCTACCTGGGTCACGATTGGACCTTTTCCGATGGAACCCTCCACTTGGGACCGGACGCGTTCTGCGTTCTCGTGCAGTTTGCTCGCCAGATCATCGTTTCCATTTTCCAACAAATCCAAAGCCAATGCTGCGCCTCGGATCCACGGCACAGGGACAGGGGTGCTGCCTCTAAACATCGAACTTCGCCTCCAGATCTCCTGCACAACTGCCGACGAACCCAGAATCGCGCCCCCGGCACAACCCAGCGCCTTGCTCAAAGTGCATGTGGTGACCACACGCTCGGTCGTGGCTACGGCTGCTTGTTCCACGGTTCCACGACCTCTCGACCCCATTGTGCCAAATCCGTGGGCATCATCCACCCATAGCCAGTCTCCAGATCTCATGACCTCGAGATAATCCGCCACTGGTGCCACCGAACCATCAAACCAAAACATTCCATCCGTGAGAATCACCACAGGACCATCTCCGAGAGTCGCCCGTTGTTTCGTCAAATCCGAAACGTCACGATGATTAAAAAAATGCACCGTCGCTCCCAAGAACTGGGTCGCATCTCGCAAGCTGCAATGGGCCTCTCGATCCAACAACACTGCCGAGAACTTCCCTGCGAGTGCCTGCGCTAGAATTAGATTGGAACTAAATCCCGTCGGGGTGAGCACTGCCGCCTCGGTCCCCGCGAACCTAGCTAATTGCGCCTCCAAGGCACCGTAAGCGGGGTGATCTCCAGTGGTCGTGCGCGATGCCCCTGTGCTGATCCCGTCGCGTTGTAAGGATTCGGTGATCGTTCGTAAAACCTCCGGATGACTGGCCATTCGGTGGTAATCGCAACCCCCAAAAAACAAGAGGCGTTGGCCGTTCCAGACCACGTGCGTCCGGTCGATCGGTTCGAGTTGTCGCCAGTTCATCGCTTCCTTCTATATCGCGTCGGCTGCTTATGCCACTCGTTAAACTTGATATTCTGAACGATCTCCGCACCATTTCATCATGTCCCAATCTGATGCCTATTCGTTGGTAATGGTCACAACCCCGGACGCGGAATGTGCCCGCCGCCTAGCGAGGGCGGCGTTGGAGGCAAG
>SXQI01000070.1 GCA_005793025.1 Verrucomicrobiales bacterium | reverse complement strand
TGCCCGGGTTCAAGGGGTGGAAAAAAACTCGATCGCGGCAAAGGCTGGGATTCAAGTGGGGGATGAATTCCTGACCCTAGGCGGGCAGCGGCTTGTGTCCATAGCCGATTTTTGTTGGGGATTGCACCATGCTCCCGACACCGGCTCACTTACAGCACAAATCAAACGTGCCGGTGCGGAAAAAATAGTCAGCCTCAAACTCACAACCGATTGGCGGCTTTCCTCCGATATTTCGAGACGAGTGGGAACATGGGGGATGCGGGCGATGGCTCTGGGAGGGTTGTTTTTGGAAGACCTTTCACCTGAGCAGCGCACAGAAAGGGGAATCAAAGAAAACCAGATGGCATTGTTGGTTAAGCACGCGGGGGAATACGGCAACCACGCAGCGGCCAAGAATGCTGGCTTTCAAAAAAACGACATTCTTGTCTCTGTAGACGGGCTAACCAGTGCGATTACCGAAAGCGAACTCATCGGACGTTTGCTGGAAAAACACGGCCCGGGAGAAAAGGTGAAAGCTGCAGTCTTGCGTGGGTCAACGCGCCTAGATCTAGTTCTCCCGATGCAATAAGAAAGCTTCGAATCGGATCATTTCATCCGCGCAAAACTTTTTTGCAGAATTTGCCAATCGGCTTGGCCGGCAACTTTCTCGAGAGCTCCGGCGTTGATCTTCGCTTCGTTGGCGTTCTTTGTTGGCTCGGTTACTTTGTAAAAGATCCCAAAATGCCCCGGAAAACCATGGTCCGCTAGTTTGTAAGCGGCAAGTTCATCCGTCACATCGTGGTCTGGAGGAACTGCATTAAAAACGCCGCCTTTTCGTGGGTTTGCGGCATCGAAAGCACCTTCATAAAACTCGATGCATTCGCTCAAGCATTCGATCACGCTGAACCCGTCGTGATCCATCGCCGCTTCCATCATGCTAAGAAGATGGTTCGGGTTGGTCGCAGTCGCGCGCGCGACAAAAGTTGCACCGGCAGCGATCAACTGTTTCATGGGGTTGATGGGTTGATCCATCGATCCCCAAACATCCGTTTTGCTTTTGAAACCAATCGGCGAGGTCGGACTCGTCTGTTTTTTCGTCAATCCATAAACAAAATTGTCCATGATGACGTAGGTCATTTTAATATTCTTCCGAGCGGTGTGGTTGACATGGTTGCCGCCAATCGAAAACGCATCTCCATCTCCGCCAAACACAAAAACGTGGAGATCAGGACGCGACAACGACACGCCACTGGCGAATGGTAAAGCTCGACCGTGAATATAATGGGCACCGTGAGCTTGTACGAAATAGGGGAACCGACTCGAACACCCGATCCCTGCAACTGTGGTAACTTTCTCGTGAAGCATTTTGCGCTTCTCGATGAGCTTAAAATATAACGCGAGCACAGAAAAATCTCCGCAACCCGGACACCACGTGGGGTGGTCCGCAGAGATTTCCTTCTTTGTCAACGGCTTGCGCTCCGTACCAACTGCTGGAACCAATGGGACTGTTTCGATGGCACTCATAGTAGAAAAAGTTTCAATAATAACCCGGAACTTAGCGTTTTAGGATTCCAACCGAAACGGTGGATCGGGCACGGTCGATGATTTCGCGAACCTTCCAGTTTAATCCATCGACCTTGGTGAGCCCCCTGATTTTTGGATCGCAATAACGAGCTCGCAAGAGGTTGGCCAACTGACCGTAACCATACAATCCCTCGTCGTTCATTTCGACCACGAAGATGTGATTGAACTTTGCAAAAATGTTCTCTAACCCCGGTGGTAATGGGTGGATATGTCGGATATGAATTGACGAAACGCTATCCCCCGCTGCCGTCGCTTTGTCCACGGCTTCGCGGATCGGACCCATTGTCGAACCCCAGCCAACGAGCAAAATGTTTCCTTCGGCCGCACCATACACCTCAGGAACTGGCAATGATTCGCCCAAACATTGCAATTTCTTGCGACGTTTTGCCGTCATTTGCATGTGCAATTTGGGAGAACCTGTCGGGTGGCCCATTTCATCATGTTCGAGTCCGGTTGCGATGGGGTATTTGCCGGTAAGGATCCGTGTCCCGGGTGGAACCCGTGGGACGACACCGTTGGGTGTGCTTAAATCATACGGCTTGTGGGTGGCGACATCCTTGAAATCTGGGCCGATGTTTTGGCATACGGCCTCAAAATCAGGCTCTTCGAACGCTTCGATCCGAGTTGCAATGGATTGGTCCGTCAGAATGAACACCGGCACATTGTAATTCCGAGCGATATTCACTGCCTCGATCGCTGTATAGAATGCATCCTCGACGTTCGCAGGGGAAAGAACGACCCGAGGAGAATCTCCGTGCCCACCAAATACCGCGATATTGAGGTCGGATTGTTCCACGTTCGTGGGCATCCCTGTGGATGGGCCGCCGCGCTGAACGTTCACGACAACCAACGGCACTTCCGCCATAACCGCCCAACCGATGGCTTCGGTCTTCAACGAAATTCCCGGACCCGAAGAACCCGTAACAGCCACTCGCCCCGCGTAACCGGCACCAATCGCCATCGAGACTGAAGCGATCTCATCCTCACACTGAATAAACGAACCCCCATACTTTGGCAGTTCTCGTCGGAGTAACTCCATGATATCCGACCAAGGTGTGATGGGGTACCCCGCTCCAAACCGAACACCCGCCGCAATCAACCCGTAAGCAAGGGCTTCGTTACCGTTCATCACCACTTGATGACCAGTTTTTTGTTGCGACTCGATAAACTCAAAAGTCTCCAACACATTTCCAAGCGAGTGGCTATACCCTGCATTAAACGCGGCCAACGCCGTATTGACGATGCTTACATCCTTTCCTGTAAACCGTTCGCTGATCAATTTGGTCAACTTGACCACGTTCAAATCGAACATCTTGGCCACCAATCCCAACGTATAGATATTCTTACCTTTATCCTTGGCGGTCCCCCCGATCGACTCAATGGTTAAAGCAGAAATGGCAACCGGCAAATGATGATAGAGCTTCTCCCATTCCTCCTTGGGGGTCACATGAGAGGAATCATAAAGCACGATCCCCCCTTTTTTGAGGCTGCCAATGTGGTCTTCGTAAGAATGTTGGTAGAACGCGATCAGCAAATCCGCCTCATCCCCAGCACTTAGAACTTCACCCGAACCAATCCGAACCTGAAAAATCGAGGGTCCGCCGGAAATCGTGGAGGGGATCGTCATGAACGTCATGACTTCCTGCTCCGAACGCCCTGCAAGTCGAGCAAGGAAACCTCCGATGGCCTGAATGCCGTCCTGTGAATTGCCAGCAATCCGGATGACGGCTTCAGAAATGCGCGAACGCGTCGGCGTTCCGTTGGCCGCAGGATGGGCTGTGGTTAAGTCGCTCATGTGCTTAAACTAATCGTCTCGAACTTTTAGGGTTCAGAATTGAAAAAGGAGACCCAAAACTCTCAAATGGTTGAGCATTTTACCATGAAAGTGAAGCCTGTCAAAGTGAAATGTCCCTTCAATTTGACCGAAATTGGTGAGCGGTTTGAGTTTGATTTAATTACAAAAAAACCGGGCTTCCAAATCAGAGGATGACTTGGAAGCCCGGGGAATTTTCAGAAAAAGTACTACAGTAGGATAATGGGGAACTCCGAAAGCGGCAGTACAAATCCGCAGTCGAAAATCAAAATTTAAAAGATCAGCTTCACACCTACGACCCTGTGAATTGCAACTAATAGACCACGGAAGGAGGTAAAGGTCAAAGGAAAATTTGTGTTTTTTTAGTGGAATGCCCTAAGTGTCTCGATTGCAAGGGGTCGAGGCGCTGCTTTTTTTCGAAAACACAAACTTGTTTGACCTCAGATTCAAGAATCCTTGACCGAAACGCCGAGATACTCACACCCCAACCAGGTTGCTGGGGCGGAAAATCGTTTTTTTTGCTCTGGGAAGGAAGAAACATTGTAAGGATTCGCTCTGACCCCGGCTTCTATTAGAGAGAGCGCGAGGCAGGTCTTGCTTTAATGGCTCCTAACATGGCTTTGCTCCATCGTAATGAGTCAAAAGAATTACTCTGCCACTTAGACCAAGTCGGCCAATATGTCTCAGGCGATTATCGCGCCGCCCTTGCGAAAGTTGGCTTGATTGCTTCGATGATTCGAAAAGGTAATTGCTAGGACAAAGGCTTCATCGAAAGCTTCTGGAGCACCCTCAAGATTGACTTAGCTTACCCAACCAATTTTACCTCATGCAAAGGGCACGGGCTAAAATCTGTGATTCACACCACTTTCGAGGAATGGCCGGGTCACTTTTTTTGGACGCCACATAACGTGCAAGGAAAGCCGAGACGTTTTGCGGCAGTGCGAAAACCAGAGCCGCAAGCACATGATTCAAGCTGCTTGGATTATTTGATTTGAATTGAGCGGTCGCTATGACCCGCACAATTGGGGAAATCTGATTGTGTTGCCGTGCGGCAGGTGGGTTGTTTATATTCGCGGCTGCACATGAGCAAAACACTTTTGGAGCAACTCCCGGAAATTGTCCGCGCCGGGAAACGGCAGGCAGAACGCATCATGGAAGGGTTGGAAGCGCGGAGTCGCGTGGGCTTGCAGACGCGCGAACTGGTGACGCCAGCGAAAGACACGAATTGGCAGGAATTTCAAAGCCTCAAACCTCACGCAAAAGCACAGACGACACTGGGAGGCGATTTGGCTTTGCTGAATGAGACAGAGGGACAGACGCAACTGGTTGCCAACCACGCGGAATGGTTCAACCGCCTGATTTACGGTGACAATTTGCTGGCGATGACCACCGGCGAAGTGCTGACGGTGGAACTGGCCAACTACGTTCTGCTTTCACCGGACGCGCTGAATCTGGAACAAGCCAGCCGCGAGAAATTGCAGAAAATAACGGCCAGCGACCCGCTGGCGTTGGTGGAGTATTGGAGCTTTGACCCGGACTCTGACGGCGAAGTGTTCCGCAGCGTGTGGCAGGATTATCGCGGCAACACGGATAACGACCATGACCCACTCCATGTTGCCGCAAAGCGGTCTTGAATGGCTTACCCGTGAAAAAGGGGTTCACGGCGCGTCTGTGTGCGCGTGGTGGATGTTTTCGGATTTGAAGCCGAGGTGGTGAAAACCGTTTAAGCGTATGGCCGAAGAAAACAAACCGGGCGGCGAAGTCATTATTTATCAAACCGAAGACGCCCAAGTGCGGCTGCAAGTGCGTTTGGACGGGCAGACGTCTTGGCTGTCATTGAATCAAATTGCGGAGTTGTTTCAGCGTGATAAGTCGGTGGTTTCCAAGCATCTAAAAAACATTTTTGAGGAAGGGGAATTGTCGGCAAAGGCAACTGTTGCAAATTTTGCAACAGTTCAAACGGAAGGCGGACGCCCGGTCACACGAAACATAGAATTTTACAATTTGGACGCGATTATCGCCGTCGGTTATCGCGTAAAATCAGTGCGGGGCACGCAGTTTCGTATCTGGGCAACGCAACGATTGCGCGAATATGTGGTGAAGGGTTTCACGATTGACGACGAGCGATTAAAACAGGCGGGCGGCGGGGGTTATTTTGAGGAATTACTGGCACGCATTCGCGACATTCGTTCGTCGGAAAAAGTCTTCTGGCGCAAGGTGCTGGATATTTACGCGACGAGCGCGGATTACGACCCGAATGAGGCGGTATCGCAAAAGTTTTTCGCCACAGTGCAAAACAAGATGCACTGGGCCGCGCATGGTCACACCGCAGCGGAAATTGTTCACGGGCGGGCAGACGCGAGCAAGTCTTTCATGGGACTGAAAACGACCCGGCCCGGCGGCATCGTACGAAAAGAAGATGTGGCGATTGCCAAAAACTATCTGGCGGCAGGGGAATTGGAAGCGTTGAACCGGATTGTCACGGCGTATCTGGAATTTGCGGAACTCCAAGCGATGAATCGCAAGCCAATGACGATGCGCGACTGGATTGTCAAACTGGATGATTTTCTGCGTTTGAGTGACCGGGAGATTTTGACACACGCTGGGAAAATTTCGCACGACGCGGCAGTGACAAAGGCGGAGCTGGAATTTTCCAAATTCCGCACGTTGGAAGATACGAAACCAAGCCCGGTGGAAAAGGATTTTGAAGCGGCGGTGGAAAAATTGAAGCAGTTGAAACCGGCGAAGGGAAAGAAAAAGCCATGATGATGCTCCCACTCGTTAAGGCTTTGACGCCGCGCCTGCAAGCGGATTGTGCGGGTTTGGAATCCGGCAGCGCGCCGATTCTGCAAAAGGTGACACCCGTGACGGCAGACTTATTGCGCTGGTGGTTTCAACAGGATTCTTGCGACACGCGCGGAGTAAATTTTCACGACGGGCAGCGGCAGGAATGAGATACCAGTTAGAATCATCCCCCAAACCTCACGACATGGACACCCGCTGGGGCAGCCATTGTTGCCCCAACAAATCTTCGGGCTTCTGGTAATCTTTCAGTAGTTCGTTCAATACTTCGTCGGTAATGGCCATAGTCATCTATCCTCTCAGGTTTCTTTGGCCACTTACACGATTTCCTTTATAGCTCCTTTTTTTTAAAAAAAACGCGCTGTTTTTGATCTTACATTCAAGGTTTCTCCATCAAAACCCGACCTTCTCAGGCTCCAAGAGGGTTAATTTAGGAAAAAACGTTCTTTTTTCCTCTGGAAGGAAAGAAATGTTGTAAGGATCCGCTCCGACCCCGGTTCTTATATATAGAAGCACGATGTGGTTCAAGGACTCTGGAAAACGGGCTACATCGCGCCGAACCAAATAAGAACTATCAACACATCATGACAATTAACCACAGAGGAACTCAATTATGACCACTCCCGCACTCCCGCACTCCCGCACTCGAGTTAGGCTGGGCAACCTAACCATTTGTCGAGCTGTCTTTGCTTATTTTATCGCAGCAGGGCTTCTGCTGCTGTTCTCGCTGCCCGCTGCCGCGCAAGGTCAACCGGAAATCCTAGCCGGGCCGATTGTCAACCCCGCCAACGGGCACCGCTATTACCTTTTATCACAGGATACATGGCTAAATTCCGAGAGTCGCGCCGTGTCGATGGGTGGGCACTTGGTCACCATTAACAACCAAGCGGAGAATGATTGGGTATTAGAAACATTCGCTCAGTTCGGTGGTTTTGTTCGCGAGCTATGGATTGGTTTAAACGATGTAGCAACCGAGGGGACCTTTCAATGGGGGAGCGAGCAATCAGTCGAGTATCTCAATTGGAATCCTGGTGAACCTAACAATGCTGGAAACGAAGACGGCGTTCACATAAAACTTTTTCACGAAATTGTAGGAGC
>SXQI01000069.1 GCA_005793025.1 Verrucomicrobiales bacterium | reverse complement strand
TGCAAAAACTCATGGCTATCTTGGATTTGTTTTTGCAGAACTCGGAGATGCAGCGAATGCCGAACGATGTTTCACGCGCTGTTTGCAATTGGATCCATCCGACTCTGAAATTCGAGAAACTCTTTTGGAACTTCAACAAATTCGCCTCCAAGATTCGAAAAAATAGTTGCTCCATCTTGATTTAATCGAGCCGGAACAAAAACTAGCCCACAAAGTTCTTTTACGTTGCGGCCGGGAATCCTAGTCTGGTTTCAAATCTACGTATGAAGAATCCTGTCTCATTATCAGGCACAGCACCACTTCGTTGGCGTGAGATTTTTTGCCTAGTTTTTACTCTCCTACTTTCCACTCCCGTTGCGGCGATCGATTTCACCTTCCAGTCGCGTGATCCTTCAACAGGAAAAATCCTGCTGACAACAGAATCCGTGGCTCCTGAAAACGTAGGAGTGGTGGCGGTGGATGTCTGGAATTATCATTGGTGTAAGACTGCAACGATGCGTGTCGATGCGATTGTTCCTAGAATCCATTACTCCCTTGAAGCCGCTCGCAAACTGGGAATGACCGTGATGCTTTGTCCATCGGATGTCGTGGATAATTACGTTGGCTTCCCTCAACGCGAAGCTGTTTTTGCCCTACCAACGGTTGAACTGCCGCCACTGATTCCGATCGACTGCCCTCCTGTTCCCGATGCGGGGGGGTGTGCCTGCGGTCGCGAACGCTGCGCTGGGAATTACGGTTGGGATGGGATGCATCCAAGTTTAGGGATCGGCAAAAATGATCTCATGCCGGACACTCAAGCAGAGGTTTACTCCATCTGCAAATCGAGGGGTTTAACTCATTTGATTTACGTCGGTTTTCATACTCAGGTTTGTTTACTCGGAAAACCGATGGGGTTGAAGGCGATGAAATCCGCAGGACTGAAATGTGTTTTGGCGCGAGACCTCACGGATGCCCATCCCGGCTATGATCCCGCGAGGAATTTCACCCCCGACCTCAACACGGAGCAGGTGGTGGAACATTTTGAGAAACATTTGGCTCCAACGATTAGCTTTCAATCAGAATTAATGAAACTTGGGCGATGGGAAACTCGCTGGCTTGGGGACCCCGTGCGGATCACACCTTGGGGAACCCCCACGCGTCCGCATCTATTCGAAGAACCCATCACCGTAACACTCTCGACTCCGCTTCAACCAGGTGCCCAGATTCACTACACGCTAGACGGCAGAACCCCCACTCAGAATTCTCCACGTTATACCAAGCCTCTGGAGTTGACCGACACCACACGATTACGCACCTCGGCGTTCATCAACGGTCGCGCTGTTTGTGTTGCCTCCGAAGGCGCATTTTTCCGTATGAAGGCAACGCCTCCCCTACCCGATGTTTATCTTGGCGATCTGACTCCAACTCGGAGCGTAGGTTTTGGGCATACCTACGGCGGTCAAGTTCGGTATTCAGGCAACACCCAACCTCCACAGCAAGATCGATCCAACCTCGGTCAAGAGTTGAAGCTCAATCGCCAAACTTACAAACATGGCATCGGCGTCCATGCGCCGTGTGCATTGATGTATGAGGTAAAACCGGGGTATCAACGCTTCGTTGGTTTAGCCGGAGCCGATGAGAACTTGATCAGCAAGGGAAATGGATCAAACCTCGCCAAATACCCGAGCCTTATTTTCAAGGTCTTCATCGATGGGAAGGAATCTGCAACAAGTCCTGTGATGCGGGTGTTGTCTGCAGCATGGCGGTTCGACATTGAAATACCAACAGGTTCACGAATGATCAGCCTTGTTGCCATGGATGCTGGCGATGGGTCACGGGAGGATTTCGGTAATTGGGCCAACGCTGGATTTATCACTCGGAAATAAAGGAATCTTTTCACCGCTGACTTATGTCAAATTCACTCCAAGGCAAAAAACTCGTCATCGTCGGTGGCACAACCGGTCTCGGTCTCTCGGCGGCCCGTGCATTCGTCAAGGAAGGTGCCTTTGTGGTGATCGTTGGGCGAAGTGCTGAGAACTCAACCGCCGCAATAGAGTTACTGGGAGCAACAGCGCGCAGTTTAGTGGCGGACGCATCAACACCGACAACGGCAATCACTGCGATCGAACTTGCATTAAAACATTTTGGTGGCTTCGACGGGCTTTACCATGTCGCCGGGGGAAGTGGACGGCAGCGTGGAGATGGTCCGGTAGCGGAGATCAGCGATGAAGGTTGGGAATTTACGCTTCGGTTGAATCTCGATTCCATTTTTTACTCAAATCGGGCTGCGATCCGCCAATTCCTGAAACAAGGACACGGGGGAACCATTTTGAACATGGGTTCTGTGTTAAGTTTTTCACCGTCACCCGAGTTTTTTACCACACACGCCTATGCAGCTGCAAAAGCAGCCATTGTGGGAATGACTCAGTCTGCGGCCTCCTATTACGCACCGCGAAACATCCGGTTGAACGTCATCGCCCCTGCGTTGGTCGAGACTCCTATGTCGGGCCGCGCACAGCAAAACCCGGCCATCATGCAGTTCATCAAGAATAAGCAGCCACTCGATGGTGGAAGAATCGGTGTCCCGTCCGATCTTGACGCTGCTGCGGTCTTCTTCATGTCCGACGCCTCTAGATTTGTCACTGGGCAAGTGTTGGCGGTTGACGGCGGTTGGAGTGTAAGTGAAGGCTAATCGGCGGCCTAAAACCGATCTGCCATTCTTTTCCAATGATCAACAAACTTGCACTAGGTCTCGACCTTGGCGGCTCTAGCCTCAAGGCTGTGGCGATGACGGAGGAGGGTGAAATCCTCCACCGATTCAATCGTCCATTCGACGTTGCCGTTCCGATGGATTGGGCCGCGAAAGTTCAAACAGCCGTCCATGACTTTTCCATCCTCCTTCCCAATTCCTCCCCCATCATCGGGTTGGCTGCCCCGGGACTTGTCGCGACGAGCACGAGAGCAATCGCTTATATGCCGGGCCGACTGGAAGGGTTGGAGGGTTTCGATTGGACCAATTTTCTCAAGGCCTCGACACCGATCCCGGTGTTGAACGATGCCCATGCTGCTTTGCTTGGAGAAGTTCGCTCCGGGGCAGCGCGAGGTGAAACTAATGTCATCCTTGTCACTCTCGGCACAGGGGTCGGTGGAGCAGCGATGGTGGATGGACACCTATTGCGCGGAGCCATTGGCCGTGCAGGCCATCTCGGCCATGTCTCGCTCTCTTCAAATTTACCGCTCAACACCACCAATTGCCCGGGTGGTCTCGAATTTGAGATCGGCAATTATAGCGTCGGCCACCGTTCCGGAGGCCGCTTTCTCAACACCAAAGATCTAGTGATGGCTTACGAATCTGGAGACCCGATCGCGAGTAAAGTCTGGCTCCATTCGATCAACAATCTCGCGCGTGCCGTTACCTCCTTTATAAACGTCTTGGATCCAGAAACAGTTCTGATTGGAGGTGGTATCTCCCAAGCAGGGAATTCCCTTTTCACGCCGCTCGAAACCGCCCTCCGACCGATCGAATGGGCCGCTGGTGGTCACCGTGTGAAGCTCAAGCCAGCAGCCCTCGGCGAGTTCGCAGGGGCCATAGGGGCGGCTTGGAATGCCTTGAATCGACGCTGATGTCGTTGGATTTTCAGCGAACCTGCGTTACCGCAGCTCCTCCGAGTGGCACCCCGTCGATTTCGCGGACTAGAGAATCCTTTGCGTAATCAAAAAAACGAATCCTGCCGTCCGAGCCTCCGACAGCCAATAACGAACCATTCGGTTGGAATGAAACCGCGAATACCGGCCCTCCAGTCCATTTCAAGGTTGCTTTGCGACCTCCATCCGCCGCTTTGAAAACCCAGACTGCCGCACCAGAACTTCCCCCGGCGATCCATTGACCATCTCCGCTCCAAGCAAGAGTTTGGAGAGCACCCGGAAGCCGTTGGAGTTCGCGCACGAAACTGTTCTCCTTATCATCCCCTTCTGCCAAACGACCTCCTCGAGGTTCCATTCGATAAACTCGTGGAGATCCCCTATCGCTCCCACACACCACGAGATTCTCCGTCGGATGTCGTGCGAGTGAGATCAAGGGGTCACCCTGACGATTGACATCATCCACCAAGTGTCCGCTCGCGACGTCGATCAGCTTGAGGCCACGGTCGCGACTTGCGGTGACAAGTCTGGTGCCGTCCTGACTCCAAGCGGTCGCAAAAACCCAATCAATGTGGTTGTCGCACTTCATCACTTCGACTCCATCGGCAACAGTGAACACCCTGACCATTTTATCCGCGCAGCCAATAGCGACCCGCTGCCCATCGGGCGACCAAGAGACTCCGAAAACCACATCGGCAGTCGTCTTGATCGATCTTAATTGTTTGTAATTCCCTGTATCCCAAATCTGAACCTCGCCGTATTCCGAAGGGGCTCCTCCCACAACCGCCAGCCGAGTCCCATCAGGAGAGAACGCCAGCGATTCGACGCGCGGGGAATCACCAACTAGACGAGCCAGAATTCCGTTGCTCGATCCGGAATGTAGAATTACTTCGTGCCATCCTGCCGCAGCGAGGATCGTCCCCTGCGGAGACCAAGCAAGGGCACTGATAGCGGGTAATGCAGGGTAAACGGGCGGAGCGGTCAACTGGTGGACAGGTCCGCCGACCGGCGTGTCGTCCGTCGCACCCTCCGAGATCCATCGTGAAATCAATGTCACCTCCGCAGGTGTTAGGGGTTCACCTTCCTCCGGCATCGAAGGTTCATCCCCTGAGATCTCTTGGATCAATCGGCTGATTTTGGCATTTTTTGCGACGAAAGCCGGAGGATGTTTGCCCCCTTTGGTCAACCCAATGTAAGTCGTGAGATCAAGTCCTCCTTTGGCTTTTGCGGGTTGGTGACAACCCATGCACGATCGGCGAAATAACGGGACGATATCCTTGGTAAAACTCACCTTCCTTCCACGAGTCGGGGCGGCTTGATTGAGTAGGATAAAAGGAGAACCCAAAATGCAAACGGCCAAACTACACCAAAACCAACGTGAAAAACAGGGGTTGAACCTCATTGTTCCTCCTGAATTCGGAGTTCATATCCGTGCCAAGTCGTGCCTCGGTCGTTCGCATCCTGCAACGCGAGATAATAGATTCCATCGGCAGGAAATGTATATCGGAGGATAGGATCCCGACCGTTCACGCCGTCGTCTTGGGTGAAGAGCACCTTTCCTTTGGCGTCGTAAAGGGTCAGCATGCCATCGAGCAACGACCCGGCCTGCATCGCTCTGACCTCGGCGACTAGTTTTCTTTTTGCAAGACCGGTGATCGCGAAAACGTCCACATCCTTATCGGGACTAATGGTTCCTAATACTTTTTTTCCAAACCCAAGCGGCAGTGCGTCGAGAAAACCGTTATTCGATCCTCCCTCTGCCGTAAACAATCCACCTTCCACCAATTGAATTGCAAACGATTGCGTCGTTCCACTCAACGTGACAACGCTCGCCATAACTTTTGTTGCCCCCACATTCAAGGGCACCTCGACCTGAGCGACCACCAGCGAATCTCCCACATCTTTCGCAACCAAACCGGTGGGTAAATCCACCGCCTTTTTTTCTTTAATCTTGGCGGTGATCGTACCCGTCGAAGTTCGAAATACTACTGCGGTCGCATCCGTGAGTTTTAGTCCACGAATGCTCACCGTCGTGTTGGTCCCGATGACGATTCCCACAGGGGAAACCACGCAGATACGGGGCCCATCCCCTTCCGATTCCGCACCCGAGGCGTGGAAAGGAATGATTAGAAACAGAATTGCGGAACAAGAAACGCGCCAAAAACTAGCCATGTAACAAATGTGTTTTCCGAGGGATCAATTAAGAGCTTGTATCAAGCGTAAAGCCCCTTGATGACCGATCCTTCCGATAGGATGTGCGTCGGTCTGCCATCGGGCATGAGAAGCAACTTGGATGGATCAATACCTAGGGCGTCGTAAATCGTCCAACAAACATCCGCAGGACGTACAGGGCGATCTGTCACAAACGCGCCATTTTTATCCGTCGCACCTAGGACTTGCCCGGCAGCAACACCCGCACCCGCGAAGATCAATGAACCTGCGCGGCCCCAATGGTCGCGCCCCGCATCTTTGTTCAATTTCGGTGTCCGCCCAAATTCACCCATCGCGACGACCAAGGTTTCCTTCAGTGTCCCACGGTCGTGCAAATCACGCAGCAACGTGGATAAACCTTTGTCAAATTCTGGAAGCTTTTTGTCCAGACTCGCAAAGATCTTAGCATGGTGATCCCAGCCGGAATAATTCACGGTTACAAATCTCACTCCAGCCTCCACCAACCTCCGAGCCATCAGGCAGCTTTGACCAAATTCAGTGCGGCCGTAATCATCCCGCAGCGTGGCCTCCTCTTGGCTTACATCAAATGCGGACTGAGCCTTGGGCGACAAAACCATGTCTGCAGCCTTCTGTCCGAATTCATCATAAGTTTCTATCTGATCGTTCCCTTTGATCTGTGCAGCGAGTGAATCGATCGCTTGGAGCAATGTTTTACGGCGTTCGATGGATTGCGGGCCAACCCCCTTTCCTTGCGAAAGATCCCGCACTCGAAAATTGGAATCATTTGGGTTTCCACACTTGAACGACTCATATCTCCCCCCTAACCACGCGCTGCGACCAAGTTCCCAAGTAAACGCAGGGTTTTTGGGAACTGCGACATACGGCGGAACCAATCCAGAAAACCCAGTCTGGTGAGCGACCACAGCACCGATAGCAGGATGATCGCCAAACGCAGAACCAAACCGTCCTGAAAGCACCCAATTGGAAGCGGTTTCGTGGTGATCATTTTCATGGGTGCCCGATCGAATCAAAGTCACCTTGTCCATCTGCGCTGCCATTTTTGGCAGCAGTTCGGTGACTCGCAAACCGGGCACCTTGGTAGGGATATTCCCGTATTTGCCTCGGATCTCCTCCACTGCCTCAGGCTTCGGATCAAACGAATCGTGGTGAGATAATCCGCCACCCAGATAAACAAGGATCACGGATTTAGCACGGTTGCCCGATCTAATCTCCGAACTCTTTTCCATGGCAAGAACTTGTGCCAGAGATAAACCGAGCGGTGCCAAGGTTCCAACCCTGAGAAAATCACGACGTGAAAGGCC
>SXQI01000068.1 GCA_005793025.1 Verrucomicrobiales bacterium | reverse complement strand
TCAATCTGCAGACTTCACAGTGAACGTTGGTGGAGGTTTGCTCCCCGGATCCAACTTGGTTGGAATGCAAGCGTTCTCGGTGACGCTGACCCCAGTTCCAGAGCCAGCGACGATTGCGTTGCTCGGTCTTGGTGGTGCGGCGTTGTTGATCCGCCGCCGGAAGTAATTTAGAAGTTAGTGTGTTCTCATCAAGCCGTCCTTCGGGACGGCTTTTTTCTTGTACCCAAACACTTGCGCGGTTGACTTTCGAAGAATCTCTCCTATCCTTCGTGGCTCGATAGGACGGCGCGTTCGTCTATCAGTTAGGACACGGCCCTCTCAAGGCTGAAAGACGGGTGCGATTCCCGTACGCGCTACCAATCTGTTGATTCGTTGATTTTCATTTTTAGAAATTCCTTCATAGTTCGGTTATGAGTCTTTTCCAAATTATTTTCAATCCGACGAGCGCGGGGGAGTTGGCAAAAATACCAAAGGAGTTACAGCTTTTTATTCTGGGAGAGTTTCGTGGGTTGCCTCACGAGTTGCTCCATGCGGAGACTGAGCGATTTGGTCGTTTGGAGAGAGCTGGACGAACCTTGCAGCGGTTTCGTTTAGGAGATTACAGGGTGTATTTTGAACGTCACGACCTCGGTGTCGTTGTTCATAGAATTCTTAGCAAGAATTCCCTGAAGGATTTTTTGTTTCGGTCTAGCTTGCCTTTGGGGGAGGATGAGGCGTTGCAGGGGAATCCTAAGTTTTGGGAGATGATCGAATCCCCGAAGAAGTCTTCTTCCTGACGGAAGCCTATTCTTGAATTCGATTCGCCTTAGCTATTCGAGGGTTAGTTTTCCTATCTCTGCCATGATTTGGTCAGAGACTTCTTGGTAGATCTGTTTTAACCGAGGTTTGGTGCAAGTTTTCGCCTCGTTGCGAAGGATGCTGAAATCGATGGGGTGACCGTACCGAACGGCAATGGGATAGGGTCTGGGAAAGGCATGTTGGCGGCCGTAGGCGGTGAAGGTTCCGAAGACGCGAACGGGGATTACGGGTGCCTCAGATTTGATGACGATGAGACCGATCCCTGAGCGTGCTGGTTGTAGCTCACCGTTGGGGGATCGGGTGCCTTCGGGAAAAAGGATGATCGCACTGCCTGATAGGAGGCGATCTAGGATGATGCGCAGGCCTTTGGCACCTCCGCCATCGCGATCGACGGGGACCGCATTCCATGAGTGAAGGATCCATCCGATCACGGGGAATCGAAATAGGGATTCTCGGGCCAAATAATTCATGGAACGATGCAGGCCGGAACCGATCAAGGGAGGGTCGATGAAACTGGCATGGTTCGAGGCAAGGATTGCTGGGCCCTCGAATGGAACATGATGAGGATCGATCACCTTCCATCGAAAATAAAAGCGGTAAATAAAGCGGAACACTGTCCAACCGATGCAGTAACTCAGGTTCATGGGGTTACCGAATTACGGTTATGCGGAACCGGCAGTGGATTGGCTGAGGCGTTGTTTAATGTGCGCCACGATTTGTTGTGAGGTTTCTTCTGCAGTAAGACCGGAGTTGTTGATGACGATGGCTCCCAAGGGGATCATGAGGGGGGCAGTGGCTCGTTGGGAGTCACGCTGATCTCTTCCGGCTAAATCTTCTTCTACGCCCTCAGCAGATCGGCGGCGTTTTCGTTCGTCAAGGGTTGCGTCGAGGTAGAATTTGAAGTCTGTGTCGGGGAAGACGACGGATCCGATATCTCGACCTTCCATCACCAAGTTTCCGAATTTTGTGCAGGATCGCTGCAGTTTTTTCATCCAATCCCGAACTTTGGGGACGGCAGCAACGTGAGCAACCGCAGCGGAGGTTTCTGCTGAACGGATTTCTTTGGCGGGATAGTAGCCGTTAACGAGGAGCCTTGTTTGGGCTTCTACACATTCCAGAGTGGTTTTCCATTTTGCACAGGCTGCGGCAACTTTTTTTGGGTCATTAACGTCGATTTTTTGTGTGATGCAGAACCATGCAAGGGTGCGATACATGGCACCCGTATCGACGTAGGTGAATCCCAGTGATTTGGAGATCAGTTTCGCGTTGGTGCTTTTGCCGGAGGCACTCGTGCCGTCGATAGCGATGACAATAGGAAGCATGTTCTATGGAATCGAAGGGAGTGTGGTTAGGAGTTAGGCAATCAAATCGTGTGAGGCCAAGACTTGGCCGGTGGCAGCGTTATGGATTGTGGCACCCAAGCCTTGTGGAGGGGAAGCAGCAAGTTTGGCGAAGTAGTCGGGAAACGTTTTTTTGACGCAGGAAGGGTTTTGGATTTTTATGCCGGGGACCTTGAGTCCGAGCATCCCAAAACACATCGCCATGCGGTGATCGTGGTAGGTTTCGATGGTGGCACCATGCAGCGAGGAGGGGAAGATTTCAAGGGTGTCGCCGATCTCGCGAATATCGGCACCACATTTTGTCAATTCAGTTCGAAGCGCTTGAACTCGTTCGCATTCCTGAACTCGGAGTCGGCCTAGGTTGGTGAAGGTTGTTGGGTGGTGTGCGAATGGTCCCAAGGCGATGGCTGTCATGATTGCGTCACCGAGTTGATCCGCGCGGGAGAGGGAAGGGGGAAGAGGCAAATAATTGGGGAGATCCGCATCGATCTGCCACCGGGAAACAGGCCAATGTTGGACTGTGATGGTTTTCGAGGAGGAAAGTAAGTGGCTTGCTCCCCAAAAGTAGCTTCCGCTGGAAGCGTCGGGTTCGATCTGGAAACACCCTCCTTTGGTTGGGAAAGATGCTACAAGGGAGGAGGTCATCGTGATATAAGGGGATTCCTCCGGATTAAAGCCGAGAATTTCAATGTTCCATCCGCCAAAAGGTGCGCACAAGAGGAGGGCAGAGGCGAACTGGGAGCTTTCCACGGTGCTCACTTTGCAGGAATTCGTTCGTGGGCCATGGCCGTGGATTGTGGCAGGTAATTGATTGTTCGGGGAGTCGATCCGGTAGCCGAGTTCACGCAGAGCCTCGAACAACGGGGCCTGAGGTCGTTCATGCATGCGGGGAACTCCGTGAAGGCGGTATTGGCCTTCGCCAAGGCAGAGCATCGCGGTGAGGAAACGTGCTGCGGTGCCGGCGTTTCCGACAAATAGATCGAAGGGTTTTTCAGGATTCGAAGGGGGAATCTGCCCTCCTAAGCCATGGATCTGGATGGTTCGGTTCGAGAATTCATGCGGATCGAGTTCGACACGGACGTTGAACCCGAGCGTTTGAAGGCAATGAACCATGATCTGGGTATCTTCGCTCCAGAGGGCGCCTGTCAGTGTTGTTACCCCTGTGGAGAGGGCTGCGAGGACGAGTGCCCGATTGGTGATGCTTTTGGATCCGGGGACCCGGACCGCAGCATGGACGGGTTGAAGCAGGGGCTGGATCTCGATCAGTGGTGGCAAGGGCATGGGTGGAGGCTACGCAGACGGCGGCAAGACGGATTGACTGGCCCAAGCATCGCGCCGATTCTTGGCTTGCTGGAAGAGATATTCGATCCGTTCGGCATCGCCTGATGCGAGGATGGTTCTCCATGATTGGAGTGCCTCGATGAATTGGTCGAGAGCTTTTCCGAGTTCAACCTGATTTGTCAGGGAGATATCTCGCCACATTTCAGGGGAACTCGAGGCGATACGCGTGACATCTTTAAAGCCATTGGCGCAAAGTGCAGATTGATCCTTCGGGAAAGTCGGGTCGAGAACGAGGTTAGCGAGTTGGGAGGCGACGAGGTGGGGTAGATGGCTGGACCGTGCGGTGAAGGTGTCGTGGAGCTCGGGGGTGAGCTTCAAAATGCGGGCTCCCAAGGAACGCCAGAATTCTTCAATGCGTTGGATGGCAGTCATCGGGGTGGCTTCCAGAGCAGTGATTACGCAAAGGGCGTTTTGAAAGAGGTCGCTTCGGGAGGCGGTGACGCCGATTTTTTCGGAGCCGGCCATTGGGTGGCTTCCCACAAAGGTAAGGCCCGCGCTTTGGCAGAGGGGCTCGAGTGCCTTGTGCACTGAGTTTTTGACGCTGCCGACATCGGTGATCAGGGCGTTTGAAGCAAGATGGGGTAAGAACCGCTCGGTGAGTTCGCGCATTTGGCCGAGAGGAGTGCAGAGGATCACAAGATCGGCACCCTCAACGGCTTTGTGGAGATCGGTGGTGGCGAAGTCAACCACACCCAGTTGTTCGCACTCTGCAATGGCTTCGGTCCGGCGCACATAACCAACCACTGAGTGCGCGAGGCGGCCTTGGCGCAAAGCGAGGCCGATCGACCCGCCTAGCAATCCAACCCCAATGAGTGCAACTTTATGCCAAGGCATCGGCTTCTGATTAAAGGGGAAAACGGAAAAAGGAAAAGTGGATTCTAGCACCCGGGATGTCGAAATTCTAGAGATTGCCTAACCCGCTGGGGAAAGACTGGGTTGGCCTTGGATCATGATGAAGTCAGGCACGGGGTTCGCTTTGACGAGGAACTCGGCACTTTGATGGAGGTCACCCTCGTAAGGTATTCCGATCAGATCGGCGTGGGCGTCTAAGCTGATTTCACCCAATTCTCGGCAACGGCCTAGAGCTTTTGCCGCATTCACGGTGACCATGCGGAGCATTTCGCTTGGACAAAGTGTTGGGTGTATGGCTGCGAAGGTTTGAAGCTCTTGGAAAAGGTTGAGTTCAGGGAGTTTTCGCCCTTTTTTCTTGATGCTGGCGAGGGAGTCTGTGGCTAAGCAGATGTTGATTCCAGCGTCTCGCATCGATTGGAAAGGAAACGGTGCATGATCAAAGTAATGATGACTTCGCGGACAGTGCGCGACATTTACTTGGTTGTTCGCGAGCAATTGCAGATCACCCGTAGCGAGGTAATTGACGTGGATAGCGAGAAGGTTGGGAGAGAGAAGTCCTTGTTGATGTAAGTAAGCGACTGGGGAGCCAAGCCCGCATTCTGTCATGGGACGTTGGTTTTTGAGCCAATCGAAAAGGAGCCCTTTTCCGGCCATGAACATTTCAAATTCTTCGTGCGACTCTGCCACGTGGATGGTGGTTCTAAGGCCGAGTTGTTGGGCTGCGATGGATGTGAGTCGGAGTAGTTGAGGTGATGTGGAATAGGGCGCGTGGGGGGAGAGACCTAGGGTGTGATGGTTATTGGATGGAAGTTTTTGGATGAAATCGAGTGCTTGATCGAGGGTAGCTTTGGGGTTTTGGTTACTGCGAACCCCGGTCATTTCTAGAAAAGAGAAGAGACGAAGCGGCGTGGATTCCCAGACTTGTGGAAGCAATTCCGGGACGGCTTCGACATCAGCGAGCGTGGTGGTTCCTGTGCGTAAGGCTTGTGCCGCACCGGCAAGCCATGACTCGGCGTAATCGGAGTAATCCCAGTGACTTTTCAGGACGAGGATCGATTTGATCCAATCTGAAAAATTGCTGGGAGGCGGGATTTTTCCTGCCATGTTGGAGTAGTCGAGATGGCAATGGGCATTCACGAGCCCCGGCATGATGATCCTTGCGCCAAGGTCGATGACATGGTTTGTGGAGTGTTGGTGGGAAGCGTCCCAACGGCCCACGGAGGTGACCCGTCCATTTTGAATCGTGACGACCCCGTTTTCGATAGGGTCTTGGTTGATGGGAAGGATCAGCCTAGCTCGGACTGTCGTCATGAAAGAATTTTAACTGGGGGCAAATCACGGAGTCCGGGAGGTTGGGATATCCCGGTTGTTTTGAAATCGAATTTTGGGGACAAACCTAGACTGATTGGCGTGAGGTTTTGCTCGCGGCAGCGTCGGTATGTTTTTTGGCTTTGCGTTTGTTGTGACTTTTCCGAATTTGTTGCTCGATTTTTTTGGTCACTAGATCGATCGCGGCATAGAGGTCGTTTTCGGAGTCTTCCGCATAGAGATCTGGGCCGGGGACTGCGAGGCGCATGGAGCACTTGAACTGCTTTGCGGGGATTTTGGTCATGTCATGGGTTAACACGACTCGGGCATTGATAGCCCAGCGATCGAAATGTTCCAATTTATCGATCCGAGAGAGGATGTGTTGTTCGATGGCTTCTGTGAGGGTTACGTTATGCGTGGATAAAATAAGTTTCACGTTTTTAATATGGATCGGATTTACAAAAAATCCAGTTTTCTCAATGGGCATTCTCGTTGGCACCTCGGCGGTTGAGCCAATTCACAACGGAAAGTAAGGCAAACGATGTGAGTAAAAGCAAAGCGGCGTATGTGTGTGCGGCTGAGTAATTCAATTGTTGGACCTCGTCGTACAGAGCGATCGAAGCGACGCGGGTGGATCCGGGTAAACTCCCGCCGAGCATGAGGACCACCCCGAACTCGCCCATGGTATGAGCGAAGCTTAAGGTCGCGCCCCCTAAGACGCCTCGTTTTGCGTGGGGGAGTTCCACATTCCAGAATCGTTGCCACCGCGAGGCACCGAGTGTTTGTGCGACTTCTACGCAATCCTGAGGCACATTTCGAAAGGCGGTTTGGAAGGGTTGGACAGCGAAAGGAAGGCTGTAGATCACGGAGCCGATGACTAAACCCGGGAAGCTAAATGCTAGGGTTTGACCTGTGGCCTGCAACCATGCGGATCCAATGGCGTTGTGAGGCGAGAACAGGATCAGCAAATAAAACCCGATGACGGTCGGCGGGAGGACAATCGGCAGGGTGATCAGGGTTTCAATCCAGATTCTCTTGCCCTGACGGTCGCGGTTTAACCACAGTGCCAAGGGAATTCCGATGACTAAAAGGAGCGCGGTGGTTGTGAATGCGAGTCGGAGGGTTACCCCGAATGCTTCTGCGAGTCCGTTGGTTTGCCATCCGAGGTTCATGACTCAATCAGGGACCGAAAAACCATGGGATTTAAAGATCTGTTGGCCTGTTCCAGTGACTAGGAACGCAAGGAACTTTCGAGCGATGGGGTTCTGGGAACCTTGCGTGGTTAGAACGCCTGATTGGCGGATTGGAGCATGCCAGTGCGATGGGATTTTTACATAGTTACAAGAACTGTTGGGTCGAGCCTGAGCCATCGAAAGTGGGAGTATTGCGATTTGAGCATTGCCGCTTTGAGCGAATTGGAGGGCTTGAGCCGCGTTATCAGCGAACACGAGTTTTTGCTGGAGTGGAGTCCAGAGTTCTAAGTGTTGTAGGGTTGCTTTCGAGGCCCGGCCATAGGGCGAGTGAGATGGATTCGCAAGCGCGATCCGCCTAATGCTAGCGTTCGCCAAAACAGTGGCTAGGTTCGTGGAAAGGGGGAGGGTCAGGTTGGAGGTCCATAGGGCGAGGTGGCCGATTGCATAATGGGTCAGGGAGTCCCGAGAGGCGCTACCTTTGTCGATCAGCCTCGATGGGTAATCTGTATCGGCCGAGAGAAATACATCCATGGGTGCGCCGCTGCGAATTTGAGCGAAGAAATTACCCGAGGATCCGAACGAAACGTTCAATCGAGCCTCGGGATTTGATTTCGTGAAAGCCGCTTTTAGATCGGCCATTACGGGGACTAGGTCGGAAGCTGCAGCAACTGAGCAACTTTGTTCGGCATTGAGTTGTGATGTGACCAACAGCGAAAGAAGCAGTATGGCAACGATTTTCACGAGTTCGATCCTATCCTTGAACCACCGATCGTCAAGTTGGTGGCCGTAAAAGGAAGGCAGAATGGTTTGCGCGGGAGCCTTGTTTCTTGACTTCGAGGAGGCGTTTGAAAAGAGTCGATGCTATGATGCAGCTTCGGCTTCCTACCTCATGTGATGCCAAAAAACTTGTTTGAGGAGGAGGCTAGTTCTGTGCGGATTTAGACATGTATCACGTTGCGTTGAGGATGCTTTTGGGTGATCGGCCCAAGTATATCATGTTGGTTAGTGGGTTGACGTTTGCTGCGCTCTTGATGTCGCAGCAATGTGGTGTGTTTTTTGGGCTATTGTCGTGGACGACGAGCCATATGCGAAATATGCGCGCCTCAATCTGGGTGGTGGACCCGAAGGTGGAACAGATCAACGAGGTCAAGCCGTTGAGGGACACGGATGTAAACCGTGTTAGAAGCGTGTTGGGGGTGGCTTACGCAGCGCCTATGTATGCGGGTTTGATGCAAGCCCGGATGGCGGATGGGGGGTTCAAACAAGTTCAGATTGTCGGCTTGGATTCCGCGACGATGGTGGGGCGACCAGGCAACATTTTAGAGGGTCGGCTGGAGGATCTTCGGCTTCCCAGTAGTGTGATGGTTGATACGGATGCGATTCGAAAGCTCAGCGTTGGGCGGCCGAGACCGCTTAAGATTGGGGATACTTTTGAAATCAATGATCGTGAAGCGAGAATCATCGGGATTTGTAAAGGTGCGAAATCATGGACGGGAGCCCCTTACGTCTTTACGACGTATGAGCGGGCGCTTCGGTTCGCTCCGCCGCAGCGCAAAATGCTGAGCTTCGTGGTCGCCGAACCTTCGCCGGGGTTTACCGTGGCGCAGGTCGCTCGGAAGATCGAGAAGGAGACGGGTTTAAAAGCGTTCACCGAGGAGGAATTCTTTTGGTCGACGATTTGGTGGTATTTTAAGAATACGGGGATTCCGACTTCGTTTGGAACGACGATTTTGTTGGGGTTACTGGTTGGAATCGCAGTTTCTGGACAGACTTTTTATTCGTTCGTGCTTGAGAATACACGACACCTCGCGGCTTTGAAGGCAATGGGTGCGAGCAATGGGCTTCTTGCACGTATGCTGCTGCTGCAGGCCTTGACCGTGGGGGTGATCGGGTATGGATTGGGGATTGGTCTCGCGTCGGCATTAGGATTCATGTTCGTGAGTAAGGGGCAACCTCCGTTCTTCATGCCTTATCAACTTCCGTTGGCAACGTTTGGTCTAATTTTCCTGATTTGCATTTTTGCGGCACTACTCGGAATCCGTCGAGTTGCTAAACTGGAAGCTGCGATTGTTTTCCGTGGATAATTCAAAATCGAATCCAACTCCGCAGCTTGCGGTCGATGTCCGAAACGTGACCAAAACGTTTGGGGTAGGTGATACAAAAACCGTGGCACTGAAAGGAGTGGTTTTTGAGGCGAGACAGGGGGAGTTGTTGATGGTCGTTGGGCCTTCTGGGTGCGGCAAAACGACGTTGCTCAGTGTGGTGGCTGGAACCCTGAATTTTGAGGAAGGGGAGATCGATGTTTTTGGGGCTTCATTGCACAAATTAAAACCTGCGCAGATTACGGAATTTCGCAAACGGAATATTGGCTTCATTTTCCAACAGTTCAACCTGATCCCGACGCTCAATGCGGTTGAAAATGTGAGCGTTCCCCTTCTTATTGGTGGAATGAGTCGGCGAGACGCAGAGGAAAAGGCTGCGGCGACGATGAAGAAAGTTGGGTTGGGTGAAAAGATCAAAGCGCGGCCTAATGATCTTTCCGGTGGGCAGCAGCAGCGGGTAGCGATCGCTCGGGCGTTGGTTCACGAACCTCGACTGATTATTTGCGATGAACCGACCTCAGCTCTCGACAGCGAGACAGGGCATTGCATCATGGAACTGCTTTATGAGGTGGCGCGGTCGCCACAGCGCTGCGTGATCATCGTGACTCATGACAATCGAGTTTTCCAATATGCCGATCGGATGACGGAAATGGAGGATGGTCGAGTGCGTCGGGTTCACGAAAATCTCGCTCGAAAGAACGACATGGCTGGATCGTTAGTGGCGCAAGTTTAAGACGTTATGCTTCTCAAGAAACCAAGTTTTTATTTAGCGATT
>SXQI01000067.1 GCA_005793025.1 Verrucomicrobiales bacterium | reverse complement strand
CTGAACAAACGCACCGAGGATGGTTTCAGTAAGTTAACCTCCGCTCTCAATGCCTTGGCCTCCGATCCAAAAGGAGACCCCTACAATCTCCTCTTTAATTCCTCCTGACCTCTACCACCCGCCTCCACTGACGCATTACGATCCTCTGTAATAAAATCGATTAGATTAGGTCGCACAGGATTAACACGTTACTCCTTTTTGGTGGGGATGCGGTTGATAGTGTGGTAGATCTCCACGGGTAAGTCGCCGCCTTGAGCGAGTTTAAGATTGAATTGGGTCAACATTTGCATGGCTGGGGTTAGGGTGGGAATATGCAAAAATAATTTGTGACCATCCGGACTCAGATCCACAGAGGCAAGCCCAACGGCCTCCCCTTTGAGGTCACCTTTCTTCCCAATAATTTTCGATGGATCTCGAACTGAGTACAAATCGGAACCATACTTTTCTGACCACTTATAGTTCCAGTGTTGAAGGTTGTAGTTCTGGAGGTCTAGGGCGGATCCTTTCTCAACCGGCATCGTGAGGGTAATCTCCAGACCGCCCGGTCGGACGTGCATGGATTTCACGCTGGCGAACGGTTTGCCTGTGTAACGGACGCGATGCAAGGCTCCATCCCGCACCGCTGTGGTTTGCCAGCCTTTCAAACCTGCTACATAAAGTTGGCCGTCCCGTGAGTTGAACCGTCCACGCATCGCACTCGATTCGAATTTGAGAGGAAACTGAACAACTCCGCCTTGGACTTGGCCGTCAACTTCATCCTTCAACACATGGAATAATGTGCATTTTCCGTAGGACATGTGGAGCATCTCGCCTTCGAACGGGCCCCATCGTTTGCTGGTAACCCACACTTGGCCTCCGGAGGAATTATCGACCGCAAACGGAAACCAGCAGAGCGGTTTGTCGTAATCTGTTGGGGCCGGGATGCGGTGTGCTGTGCCAAGGGTGCCGTAGAATCCACCGGGTTTCACCCAGTTCAGCCGGCAAACAGGTGTCCAAATCCCTTCGTTATCGCTGCAAGTCACTTGGCCTTGAGGACCAACACCCGCACCGTTAGGGGCACGCAATCCTGTGGCATAGGTTTTAAGCGTTTGACCGTCGGGAGAAACTTGGAGGACGCAACCGTTGTGCGCGGAGATTGGGTCGAAATAATCGGTACCCAAAAGGGGAGCTCCTTTTGTAAAATAGAAATTCCCTTCTGGATCGGTTTGAAGATCCATGACGAACTCGTGGAAATTGGGAGTGGCGGTGAGGTCGTTATTAAATGCTTTATAGAAATCTGCTTCGCCATCTCCGTTGAGGTCTTGCAGACGAGTGATTTGGTCGCGTCCGAGTACATAGACTTGGTCTTTGACAATTTTTAATCCCAACGGCTGAAATAATCCGGTGGCAACCCGCTGCCAGCTCAGGTTTTGCAGGGATTCATCAATCCCTGACACCACCCAGACATCTCCATTCCAAGTGCAGACAGCGGCTCGCGTTCCATCAGCAAAAAAATCAAACCCACCAAAACGCATCCATGAATTCCATGGGTTTTTGTCAGGAGCGGTGAGCAAATCGACTTCATAAGCTCCGCCTTTATTGCCCAAGGTGCCTTTCGTTTGAACTTTTTGTGCGAATCGAGTTGGGAAGTTTTTGGTATATAATCCGGGGGACTCGATGGAAGGCTTGGAAGAACCTGCGCTCAAGTCTTTTTCGCCGATTAGCCGCGCACCCACAGGTTTTAAACGACTTAAATCTTCTGGCAACGTTGCACCAATGGCTACGGTAATGGTGGATGGTTTTGTGACCTCCGGTAGACGGAGCACGACCCGTCCGTCGGTTTTAGTCACAATCACATTGCTTGGACCTCCTTGGGTTTTGACTTGAACCGGGTCGTCGGCTGAACAGATGAGTATTTCTATCGGCTTGTTACAAGGTCCGTAGGTGAGGGTGCGGAGAAAAATGGGTCCGAGCGGATCATCGACAAAACCTGGCAGGTCGAGGACGGCACAATCGCCGACAGTGTAGGCTAAAGTGACCCGGTCGCCGTGCACGTAAAGGCCCGTATATTTGGCCCACGCTTTCGGTAGTGGGCCGTAAGGTTCGGGGCGTGGATCAGTCCATTGGCCTGAAGAACTCGTTCCGGGACCCACTAGGGAGTGAAATGCAAGTTTTCCATTCACAGCCGGGCGAGAGCCTTGAGGTGGGCGGTGAGTTCCGTCAAAAGGAGTCCCCATCAATTGAAGCCAGCCACCGGTCCATCCCCCTGAATACCGGCACAAGTCTGTATCGAAACAGATCGCAGCGTTCGTCCCTAATTTTAGTGTGATTCCCTTAAGGGTAATGCCCTCGGGTTTTTCTCCGCCAACAGACCACGGCATCGTGACTGATGAACTCAAAAAAGGACCGTAATCCATTAGCTCCCAACGAGGTTGAGCTAGGAGCATCGGTGAGTATAGAAGGGCGAACAAAAGGGTGCGGATCATTCTGATAACCGTAAACCGCACGAACAGGGGCCCACAAGGCAGAAACAGAGGGTTGCGAATCTTTGGAAAGTTGGATAAATCAAAAGTTACCAATCCAAATGAAACCAAGCCGTACTGTAAATGTTGGCGGTTTTACGTTGATCGAACTTCTTGTGGTCATCGCAATTATTGCAATCCTCGCGGGGATGCTCCTTCCTGCTATGGCCCGTTCAAAAACAAAGGCCAAACAAACCCAATGTTTGAGTAACAATCGACAAATCGGAATCGCTCTCGCGCTCTATGTTGATGATAATAACGATACGTTACCCTTGACCAAGGATTGGGCCTCTCTTGGCGGCAAAACAGGGAAGTATGACGTTACGGTTAATGAAACCAACAAGCCCCTATTTCGGTATCAGGGGAATAAGGAGGTTTTTCGTTGTCCGGCGGATCGTGGTGATAAAGCAGGGATGATGTTCGTGGGAATCAACTGTACAAATGCCTATAACCAATACGGCACCAGTTATCTCATTGAGTATAGCGGCGATTTCATGCGCACCAAGCGTGTGTTTGGTGCAATCGATGCTCCAAGAAACAGTTATGCAGGCACTTCGATGAAATCGAGTGAGATCGCGATCAGTCCCCACAATAAAATAATCCTAGGCGATTGGATTTGGCATTATAACCGAGGGTTACTCGACCCGCGTAGTGCGTGGCATAATTATAAAGGCAAAAGCCTTGTCGTGATGCTCTTCGGCGACGGCCACGCGCAAGGATACAAGTTTCCAGCTAAGGCGGAAACGGATCCGTTCTGGAGTGCGCTCCCTGATCCAAGAAATCAGTGGTGGTGAGAGTAGGATTAGGTAAGCCTTGAGAACAGGCTGTTGATCGGCTTGCCGACCCCGTCTCGGGTAACATAAAAAGGCCGCTTCTCGATTTCGTAAGAGAGGTTTGAAGGAATCCCCAACGCCCTATAGATGGTTGCGTGCAGATCTTCAATTACGACCCGGTCTTTCAGTGTTTTACAAGGCCGCTCATCTGCAGTCACTCCATGAACATGGCCTCGTTTCATGCCGCCGCCAAACATCAACACGCAACCGGCATCGGTAAAGTGGCGGTGCATCCCATATTGTGTCATGGATTCGATTTTGTCGGGTAACGCGACCTGATCCACGACAGGTTTATCGGGTTTTCCCTCCTGCATCATGTCGCGGCTGAACTCACTTGCGACGACGATTAGTGTGCGTTCCAGCATCCCGCGTTCTTCGAGGTCCAATACAAGTTGTGCGATCGCACCATCAATCGCCCGTTTCATGTTGGTCAGTTTTTCGTGGCCGCGTTCGTGGGTATCCCAGTTGAGAAAAGGAATATATTCCGTGGTGACTTCGATAAAGCGAGCCCCGACCTCGGCGAGCCGTCGGGCGAGGAGACATCCAAGTCCAAATCTTTGGATATTCGCTTTTTCATAAGTGCCCTCTCGGTTGAGATCGGTCCCTAACCGTTTCGTAAAGTCCCAACCACCTGGGGCATATTTTGCAATCGTCTCAGGTTTTTCCTGAGTTAGATCGAATGCTTTAGCTGCGGAAGAACCCAACAAGCGATGGGCATTGTCAAGGGAACGAACTAATGAGTTTTTTTGGAACCCGCTGCCGAGTTGGCCAACCGGGGAAGCTTCCGCGAGGCGTCGATAGAATTTGTCCCGGTTCTCGAATCGTTGAGGACTCATTCCTCCCGGAGGAGTTACAACGTCTTTCGCCGCGTCCGGAAACGCGACGTTAAAGGGGCCAAACTCGCTGCCGAGGAACCCAGCAGATGTGAAGGCCTTGATCTCCTCTCCTTCTCCGACATCAAACCGTTGGCCGATATTGATGAAGGCAGGGACTGCCGGGTTTTTGGGTCCAAGGGTTCTAGCGATCACTGACCCGATGTGGGGACAGGCCACGGATTGAGGAGGGGCATAACCCGTGTGCCAATGGAATTGGTGCCTCGAATGCAAAATGAACCCGAGGTCGCCCGCTGTGTAGCTGCGGATAAGGGTGCCGCGATCCATTACTCCGGCGAGTTTCTCAAGCCCTTCGCTGAACCGCACTCCATCGACTGAGGTAGGAATGGACGGAAATGTGGAAAGAACCTTGTTCGGATTCAAACCTTTTTCGAAAGGAGTAAATCGTTTTGGATCGAAAGTTTCCGTCGCGGCCATGCCGCCTCCCATCCAAAGGACAATCACCGTATCGGCGGTGGCGTTGAGTTTTGGTCCGGGTTCCGCCGCGAAAAGTTGACGTGGGTCACCGCTGGCGAGTGCGCCTAGAGTCGCTGCGCTGAGTCCTTTCACGAAATCACGGCGTGTAAAGTCGATGGTTTTCATGGTTTGAAATCTTTTCCGTTCAATAGGTCAATTGGAACTCTGGTAACATCGCCACGCTCCAGAGCAGGTCTTCCACACCGTCGGCGTTCGGTGTTTTTCCCACGAGTTCCAAGGCGAGTGCCAATTCCTTGCGGGTGGGTTCACGACAGAGTGCTTGTCGAAAGATTTTTTCGGCGAGCACCCGACCATCAGGAGTCGATGCCACCAACTCGCTGGCACCGCGCTTCAAGAGTTTTGCGAGAGTGGCACCATTGGTCAGTTCAAGGGCTTGGATTGTCGTCGCCGTGGTTTGACGTGTGGTCATGACCTGCTCACGGTTGGGTCTGCCTAGAGCCAATGTCAATGGATCAGCTGTGGTTAAGGAAGCGCGGACATGGTTATAAATTGTTCGCCCGCTGATCGCTGCAGCGAGGGCATCCGACACATTCCAAGGAGCCAGACTCGGTTGGCCGAGAACTTGGGCTTTCGCCCATTTTTCAGTATATTTAACCTCGCGCCAATTACCACTAGGCTGGAGGTTCACATCCCAAGAGGCGTCACTAGCGAAATCCAAAATACGCTCCTCCTTAGCGATGCGTTGCCTGATTTTCGCATAAAACAACACCCCAGCAGGATTGAGTCCTTCGCCGCCGTTTACGGCTTCGATAGCGATCAAGTTGGAACCAACTTTGAGCAAATCTCGTGCATCGTAGACGCTAGGTTGACTCCAATCGGTTGATTCCGATCCTTTAACTTTCGTGCCATTGACAAAGACTTTAGCGGAGTTATCGGCGTGCACAAAAAATGTTGCTTCGGTCGGTTTGGTGTCAAGAACGAGCGTTCGCCGAAATCCGTTGGTGCCCGGAGCCACACCGCTCGCACCATGAGCATCTCCCCAGATCCAGAAGGCTTCCACCGGTGGAGCTCCAGATTCGTCTTGGTTGAGGAGCAGTCGGTCAAGCCCGCCTTCCGGCCTATCAGCCCAGACTCCAGTCACTGTCCCAAGAGCGTCGCGGAACTGTTCGGCACTTAGCCTGCGGACGGTAGGGCCTGTAAACACAAATTTTGCTTCGGGTTTATCAGGGAGGCTGATGGACGGCATCTGGTAAGCTCGGGAAGTCAGGATCAACTCGATTGTGTGTTTGAGATCCCATTGATGGGCCACCAAATCCTCCGCCAACCAGTCGAGTAGTTCTGGATACCATGCCTCGTTTTGCATGATGTCGAGGGGTTCGACCAAGCCGCGTCCCAGTAATTTGGCCCAGAGGCGGTTGACGATAGTGCGAGGCAGTCTGCCATTTTCCCGGTTTGTGATCAATCGAGCGAGCTGTTCCAGTCGGTTCGTCTTCGCTGTCGATGGATCGATTGTGCCCAATTCAGGAAATAAAAATTTAAGTGCGGCTTGAGTTCCGGTGGGTTTGTCGCAAAGAACCATTTCCAAAGGGCCATCGGCGTAGATCCCCGCGAGTCCATACGCATCGCTCAGTTGCCAGTCATCTATAAAAGAATCATGGCAGGAGGCGCATTTGAGGTTCACACCCATGAGAACTTGGCCAATATTTTGAGCAGCCTGCATCGATGGAGTCATCGAAGCATTCACTGTCCCGCGCCAGACGATTCCTTTGGTGAATCCTTCACTCGCGGCGGTTGGATTGACGAGTTCCCTAACGAATTGATCGTAAGGCTTATTGTCTCGCAATGCGGTATAGAGCCATTGGCTGATCGATTTACGCCCACCATCAATGTAGCCAGTGCCTGCGTAATCGTTTCGGAGGAGATCATTCCAGAAGGTCAACCAATGCTGAGCATATCTTTGTTTATCTGCCAACAGGACACGAACTAGCCGAGACCGTTTATCGACCGATCTATCCGCAAGAAAACTCGCCTGTTCCTCGGGTGATGGCAATAACCCCACAACATCGAGATAAACTCGACGAACAAAAAGCCGATCGTCAACTGGGTTTGCGAGAACTACACGGTTTTTTGCTGTTGAGGATTCGATCCAACGATCGATCGGATGTGCCGAGCGACCCGTCGGGAGATTGGGTTGGTGTGGAGTGAGGTTTTTGGCTGCCGGTTTAGCGAAATTCACCTCGGGATCCCATGTCATTCCTTGATCGATCCAAGCTCGTAAAACGGCGACCTGTGAAGGCGTCAGCTTGGTGCCTTTCTGCGGCATTGAGGTGTCCGGATCTGTGCCAGCGACAAGATGAATCAATCGACTCTTGGCACTCGCACCCGAAACCACCGCAGCGCCCGATTCACCAGATTCGAGGAATGTTTTGCGGGTGTCTAGTTGCCAACTACCTTTGGCTTTTCCGCGCCCGTGACATTTGACACAACTAGCCTCGAGGATTGGCTGCACCTCGCGCCGGAAGTCAACTGTCCGTCGCGTGGGTGCTGGGAGACCCGCGATGGCTTCTGCAGTAGGTTCTACAGCCAACAGGGAGCCCAAGCCACAAACGCCAAATGTAGCGAGGACGACGATGACCGCGAGACGATCAAACAGCATCCCGTAACACTATGTTGAGAACCACCCTCGTGCCAGTGGAAAAACAGGAACCACCAATCGAACTAATGGTCCTTTTGCAGGAGTTGTAAATAGGCTTGTTCTGGCCGACCGGGCGCACTCGACCAATCAAAAGCTTTGTCCACAACGGACCTCATTTGCTTAAACCACCACAAAGTTCTAGTGCGATGAGTCGGCTTCGGAGAAAGGTTTATTGTTGGAATCCGTTTATGGAAACTCAGTTCCATTTGATTCGATAATTCGATAGTTTTCATCTTGTTGCCTGTCAATTTACCGATAGGGGTTGGACAAAGGCTGTCCGATCGAAAACTTTTTTCTGATGTAAAAATGAATCTATTGGGAAACGGTCGGGATGCTAATTTAAGGGTAATCGCAACGACTCTACTGAGAACGTCAAATAAAACACGAAATGGAATTGGACTTAAAAAACGACACGCTGATCTTGGTCGCGCACGGCTCTGAGGCAAACTCAGGATCGTCGGCTGCGGTCCGATTTCAGGCTGAGGAACTTCGTCGTCGCGGGGTTTTCGCAGAGGTGCTGCTCGGGTTTAGGTTGGAGAAACCCACGATTCAGGAGGTGATTGGCGAATCCCGTGGAATCCGAGTTTTTGTCGTTCCTTTTTTCGTGAGTGAGGGACTGCTAACTGAGGAGGTGATCCCACGCGAAATGGGTTTACTGGAAAACGGTGCTGTGTGTCGCAGGCAATCGAGAGGCAACCAGACGATTTACTACTCACGACCACTAGGCACACATCCACAGATGACGGAGTTGTTGCTGACCCAAGCTTCGGAGGTCGTTGCTCGGCATCCGTTCCCTCGAGTCCCTAAGCCGTCCGAAACGGCATTGTTCATCGCTGGCCACGGAACCATGAAAAATGAGAACTCACGAAAATCGATCGAGCTTCAGGTGAACATCATCCGGGCTAAAGGGATCTATCGAGAGGTCCATGGTGTTTTCCTAGAAGAAGAACCGACTGTTGCGGCGTGTTATGACATGAGCCAGTGTCGGAATTTTGTCGTGGTGCCGTTTTTTATGGGGAACGGCTTACATGTCGTGGAGGACATCCCCGTAATGCTCGGCGAAGCTGAACGGGTGGTTCAGTCCCGCCTGAAATCAGAGCAACCTACATGGCGGAATCCCACCGAGAAAAAAGGTCGGTTAGTGTGGTATGCGGACAGCGTCGGGAACGGTCCGGAGCTCACCCGAATCATCCTCGAAAATGTCCGGGACGTTTTGAGCCTTGTTTAGGAGGATTTCGTTGCGATGCTGGTTTGGGTCGGGGACGTTTTCCGTTGGGGCTGTGTTGTTTTGGTGATGGGGTTGCGTGGGTTTTCTTGGTTGTTTTTGAAGAATTACTGAACGAAAAAACGCTGGGCTTTTGGGAGGCTGAAGCCGTTTTGTTGGCAGTAGCTGGTCGTCGTTGCGGAGGCTGGGTTGAGGAGTGATG
>SXQI01000066.1 GCA_005793025.1 Verrucomicrobiales bacterium | reverse complement strand
GAAGCTAAATCCACACTCTCCGACCGATCCCTCGTCAGATCGTAAAGTTCCCAAGGACTGTCCTTACCCGAGGCTACGATTTTCCAAGGCCCAACTCGAAGCGCACGATTCCCGTCGTGCATCCACCAGATTGAGTCACGGTCGTTGGTTTGATCCCGGTCCAAAACGGGGACCAGACTGATCCCCGGTGGGATTGGCACGAGCCGTGAATTCCATTCCTTAGGGAATTGAGCCCCAACTACGTCGAGAATCGTGGGGACAAGATCGATTACATGTCCAGGGGTTTGACGCACCTCGCCTCTGGAGGCAATCCCTCGTGGCCAACTCATGATACAAGGTGTGGAAATTCCCCCTTCGTGCACCCATGTTTTGTGCCTTCGGAAAGGTGTATTCGCAAGACTGGCCCAACCCGGGCCAATACTCAAAAAAGTGGCTCCGGTCCCACACACCGCCTCGGGATCATGACCATCGCCACGCACCATGATTTCAGCACTGGCTCCGTTGTCGGAGAGAAAGATCACCAACGTGTTTTCTAGTGCACCCATCGAACGAATCTGCGCGAGGACCCGACCGATTTCGCGATCCATTCGATACACCATCGCTGCGTGGATCTCCATTTTTTGGGACTGATACTTCTGCTGCGCCAAACTGAGTTCAGCCCATGGCAGCGGGCGATTTAACTCATTCGGCCCGAGTTTGGTAATCGCCGCTGGATTCGCATACGGGGGACCAACCTCACGTTCGACAGCAGATAGTCGTTCCCCGCCAAGTCCCTTGAGCTGCATCCTTTTCCATCGGTCCTCACGCATCCGATCCCATCCATCCCGATACCTATTGGCAAAACGCTTAATGTCTGCGGGGATGGCCTGCACCGGAAAATGCGGTGAAGTGAAGGCAAGGAACTCGAAGAACGGTTCTCCGGCATGGTTTTTCGCATGATCCTTCAACCATTTGATCGCATAATCTGCAATCGCGGTGGTTGCGTAATACCCACTGTCAGGCTGGACGGGCGGAAGTGGTTGATCATCCTCGGTATGCAGCTTAGGAGCAAAAAAGCGGTCATGATCGTTTAACGAATAGGAATGAATAAAGCCATTCTCCAACGGCTTTCCATCCACATGCCATTTACCAGAGTGGTAAGAACGATAACCCAGTGGGGAGAGCATCTCAGGAAGTAGCTTCGCCCAAACCGGGCGCACACCATTGGATCCACTTGAAATTCCTTCAACAAAATCACGCCGCACCTGTTGCGGGTAAAAACCGGTCAGAATTGAAGCCCGGGATGGCCAGCATCGGCCCGTGTTGTAGAACTGCGCGAAGCGTATTCCCTTTTTGGCGAGCGCATCGAGGTTTGGGGTCGCAATCTCACCCCCATAACATCCAGCGTCTGAGAAGCCCATATCATCCGCTACAATGAGCAAAATATTTGGTCTCGATGACCCTGCCCCCTGCGCCACATTCATCAACAAAACAAATAGGAGGCACGTGGCGCAAAAACTTCGCATTTGTCTCATAAGCTAACTCTAAAGTGCTCCGAAGAACTGCACAGCAAGGTTGAACTCAACTCGTAGTAGGAAATCCTCCCGAAGTCAATGTGAGACAAATCATTTTTAAGTTTTTTTCTTGTCGGATCCCAATGCGAGGATTAGGAACGGACAAGCCTTTTAAACCGCACCCTATGAAACGCATTGGGTTCAACCGCCCCCGCCGATCAGCTACGACTCTTGACGCAGGGTTCACATTGATCGAACTCCTCGTCGTCATCGCCATAATCGCAATTTTGGCGGGGATGCTCCTCCCTGCCCTTGGTCGCGCGAAAACAAAAGTTTCGGCGATGAAATGCGTCAACAACTTGAAGCAATTGGGGATCGCCAACTTCATGTATGTGAACGATAGCGGGAAGATTTTGCCCTACACCATCGCGGATCTTTGGATGAACGGGTTAAGCCAGCAGTATGCCAATGTAAACGCAATCCGGACCTGCCCAGCAGCTCCCTATAACGCCAAGAAACCCACGGGTTCCGCTACGACCGCTTGGGTATGGGGCCAAGGCATTTTGCCGGGGACCAAAATCCCGCGATGGACCGGCAGTTATGCGTTAAACGGTTGGATGTATTCCGGAGACTGGCCGGATGCGGCGGGATTATTCCCTAGCGTTAAGAACGCGTTCCGGATGGAATCCGATCTTCGGGCACCTGCGACAACTCCTGTTTTCTGCGATGCCATGTGGGTGGATGCATGGCCCCAAGCCCAAGATCGTCCCGCTGCCAACCTTCTCGAAGGCGACTCAGGCCTCAACGCTGGCATGTCTCGAATTGTCATCGCGCGTCATGGTTCCGGGCCAAACTCAGTTCCCAAAACGCTCACCAAAGGACAACGCCTGCCGGGATCGATCAACCTCGTCTATGCAGACGGCCACGCCGGGGTCTTTCAGAACGAGCGAATGTGGGAACTCACTTGGCACAAGAATTGGACCAATCTCCTCCAACGCCCGCAGTAGCTCGTTAACGAGCAAATAATGTCGAGGGGGAGGAGTGCTCATTCGCCGGACTTCACTCGGCAAAAACATGGAGGCGAGGGTCGGAATCGGCCAGAAATTCGCAATGAACGGCTGCTTTTTAGGGGTTTTTGGCCCAGTTTCAACCACTTTCCACTCAACGACCCAAGCCTCATTCACCCTACCGTCACTGACGAATCCACTGACGCGAAATTGACTCCTCAGGGAGTGCTAACTGGCCACCAACCCTCCGCAAACAAAAGTCCCCACATCGGCTAAAGCTGACGTGGGGTTACAAATTTTTGACCGAAGGGTTAATTGCAACCGACGGCAAACTCGCATTTCAGGATATTTTCACCAGCTTCTTGTCCGGAAACGCCGTGGGACTTGCTCTTGTTTCGGCTGTAAATCGCCTTCGTAGCCGCGGACAAACTTTCATGACACCGGCCAATCGCCTCGACGTCGGCAAGTGCAAAATACTTCACGGCGTTATGGGCTGGATCACCCAGCGGAGAAATCAGCTCCTGACGGACCAAAACGGTCATGTCGTCTTCATGGAAGCCCAGCAGCTCAGCAGCTTCGGATGCCTTCAACCGTGCGGGTGGATGAGCGCGGAGTAGAAACCGGTCAACCGTCCGCGCGAAGCCCTCCAATTGAAGCGCACCTGCAGTGGTTCCAGTTCCAAGAAGCGATGGAACAACTTTGCCAGCAAACAGGCTCATGGCAGGCATCCATCCTTTCTAACTGGCAACGGTGCCAATTCCACCTCCAGCAGAACGCTCAGGCCTACGTCCCTCGCCTTGACCAGCGCGCCGCTGTGGCTGAAGCCGTGCGCAGCATCTTCTTCAGCTCCGACCTTCCCGCCGCTCAGCGCCGCCTCAAAGAGGTGGTCGCCTTGTACGCCGCCTCCGCCCCAAAGCTCGCCTCTTGGATCGAGGAGAATATTCCTCAAGGTCTCTCAGTGCTTGCCTTCCCTCTGGCTCATCAAAAGCGTCTTCGCACCACCAACCCACTCGAACGGGTTAATCAGGAACTCAAGCGCCGCACCCGGGTCGCCCGCGTCTTCCCTAACGAGGCTTCTCTCCTACGCCTCGTCTCCGCCCTCCTCACCGAGATCTCCCAAGATTGGGAGACCGGGAAAATTTACCTCAGCATGGACTCCTCCAACCCGCCCACGACCTGATGCCCACTGAAATTACAGAAAGAAAATTGCGCGGCCAAAGGAGCGCCGGCTGGCCATTGAGCAGGGATTGATCTCGGCACACGTCCGTGGCGAGGAACCAAGATGATCTACTCCAACCAAGGGTACGCGATCATCGGCGCAATGCTGGAAAAGATCTCCGGCCTGTCGTGGGAGTCTCTCATCACCGACAAGCTGTTCAAACCCCTTAACATGAACTCTGCGGGGTTCGGCCCTCCTGGAACAAAGGGCAAGGTTGACCAGCCCTGGGGGCATTCACTCAGTCTGTCCTTAAGGATTCCGAGCCAAAAAGACAATCCACCCGCGATTGCACCATCTGGTCGCGTGCATTGTTCGCTGGACGATCTTGCTCGCTATGCGGTCTTTCAGATAGAAGGCGAAAGGAAAGGCGGTCTGTTGAAGGCAGAAACCATGCGGCGACTTCACACCCCGCCGGAAGGCAATGACTATGCGTGCGGTTGGCTCTGCTTCAAACGCGATTGGGCAGGTGGAAGGGCGCTTTGGCACGACGGCTCAAATACATTGTGGTACATGAGCATGTGGCTCGCGCCGGAGAAGGATTTCGTTGTCGTCATAGCGACCAACATTGGCGGATCAGATGCCGAAAAGGGCGCTGATGAAGTGGTAAGTATGATGGTCAAGAGATGGCTCCCGCATCAGGATGACAAGTTGAATAACAGAAGCAGAGCCGAACCACCGGCTGGTGGCGACGGGAAACCCGCGCCACAGCCGTGACGTTCGGCACCCTGAACAGTCGGAAGCTCACGTAGTTTTCGACCAGCCAGCCGGCATCGTTCATTTCGCATATCCACCACAGAGGGACCGTCGGGGCGT